>JBCCEI010000001.1:0-49878 GCA_039030355.1 Pseudomonadota bacterium
CCGGCTAAACGCTGTTGCCATTGAACTGATAATTCTTCTTGTTCCAGTGGTGTTAGTGCTGATGGTTTAGCTGCTAATTCTTGATCCAAATCAATTCCATTATCATCAAGGTTTGCATTTACATCGTTTTCATTTGAAGACTGTGTCTCTTGGCTATCATCGCGACTCGAATTTTGCTTTTCACCTGCACCTTGATCAGGCTGATCCGGATCTTGCTCTTGATAATTTTCTTTATCAAGTTCTGAGTCTTCATTATCTAAATCATCAATATAATGGTAAATCTCTTCCGCTGTCATACCTTCAAATCCATCATCAATTAATGTTTCTGGCGGTGCTTTCAGACCATCATTTATGAGTAGAGGGTTCACTGCGTAATCACAGGCTAAATCCCAGCGATGTTTAATACGATGTTGGCGACGCGCAAAATGAGATAGCGCGCAATGCAAAGCCTGTTTTGCTAAGACAAATTGCGTTTGATGAATATCGAGCGTGTGAATGTAGTCTTGGTTGTAATACAACTTTTTCGCATCAGTAAATGCGCCTTGACACCACTCAGGATTTGCTGCAACCAAAGGAAGGCGCAAAACAAGTGCGCCTAAAAATGGTTTATCTAGAATCAGCCGCGTTCGCGCAGCAGCAAGTTTGTTTTGTAGTTCAGAAGCATCCACCTGAAAAATTAAGCATGATCAAAAATCATAATGTCCGCAATTTTATCCGCCCACGTGGCAAATTCCGGTAAAGCAAATAAATCTTCGCCAATAGCGCGATGCATGTCTGAAACCATCATCACACCCATTTCGCGTTGTGGAAACTTGTTTGCATAATTTAAGATATTGCCTTGCACCTTAGCAGGTTCTGTTTCTTGATTTTTCACTTTTTGGGCACGAATAGCGTGACCTACTAAAGCAGAAGCAACTGCATATTGCAGATCAATTTCTTTAGGTGCTGCGATGTCGTCTCCACGAACGATCGCTTCAAGATCTGGCATTTGTTCAAGATTTGCAATAAATGCGTTGAGCTCCACCCCTGCCGCAGGGCCAACACAAGCTTGCAATGCACCAGTTAATAAATCAGGACGATCGGTAAATTTTTTCAATGCGCGATGTGCAAATTCCCACGAACGTGGCGAAGGAAAAGCAACAGGATTGTGTGCAGGATCAAAATCAAATAATAAGTCAGGACGAAAACGTAAAAATGCAATGATGCGCTCATCAATTTCATTTGCGTATGCCCATGCAACCCAATCATCTAAATTTAAATCGACTTCAAAATGAGAAAATCGATTCGCAAGAGGCGCAGGCATGGTGTAAGTCACACCTCTGTCACCTTGCCTATTACCTGCAGCAAAAATAGCCCATCCATTTGGCACTTCGTACTGGCCAAGTCGACGATCAAGAATAAGTTGATAAGCTGCTGCAGAAACACTTGGGGCAGCTGAAGTAATTTCATCTAAAAATAAAATTCCAGTTGTACCATGGCGTTCTACATTTGGCAGCATCGCTGGAATCGCCCAATCAACCGAACCATCATCTCGAAACGGAATGCCTCGTAAATCACTTGGCTCCATTTGTGATAAACGAATATCAATCACTTCAACATTATTTTTTCCAGCAACTTGAGCAACCATTTGTGACTTGCCCACACCGGGTGGGCCCCACAACATCACTGGCGTGTGATGGCCAGAGGCAGCGCCGTTAAATTCTTTTTCTAAAACAACTGAAAGATGTGCAGGTCGCATTTCTATAATTCTTCAGGATTAAAACCAGCTTTTGAATACCATTGTTTTGCCTTAGCAGCATCTTTTTCAATGCCTGCTGTTCCTTGCTCATACATCATACCTAAAGTTGTTTGCGAACCCTGCAAGCCTTGTTCTGCTGCAGCCGTAAACCACTTCACTGCAAGTTCACCATTTTGTTCAACACAGTCTCCTTCCATATACATAAACCCCAAACCATGTTGTGCAAGTTCATGCCCCGCTTCAGCAGCTTTTTCCATCCATTTATATGCCGCCTCTTTATTCACTGCAACACCTAAACCATTTTGATACATGATGGCACAACGATGCATGGCATCCGTGTTACCTTTCTCTGCAATCGGTGAGAGTATTTGCATGGCGCGTGAAAAGTGTTTGGCCTCAAATGCCATCATGCCACTGTTAAAATCCATTTCGTCTTGTGCGGACATTGTTACTCCAGTCGTAGCTCAACTTAAATCATCATTGACGTTTCATGATACGCGAAACGCTGAAATAGTAGGAATAACCCAATATTCCTCAAGGCCTTAAGGATCAATAATTACTTTGTACCCAGGTAGGGATATATAGGCATAAATACCACCTTTTGTATCCTGCCAGCCCATTCTTAAAGTGGCATTATTCAATCCATGTCTGCTGCAGCCAAAGAAATCAATCCCGATGCCAAGTTAGCAATGCGCTCTTATATACAGCGTGTTGCAACCGGCCCGGAATATAGTAAAGACATTTCATTTGAAGAAGCACGTGATGCCATGCGCCAAATTTTGAATGGCTCTGCAGATCCTGTGCAAGCCGGCATCTTTTTAATTGCCTTGCGAATGAAGCGTGAAACGCTAGATGAAAACGGTGGTTCACTACAAGCCATTATCGATGCTGCCAATATTGTTACCGCAGATGTAGATCATGTGATCGATGTTGCTGACCCTTACGATGGTTACACGCGTGGTTTACCGGTTTCACCATTTATACCAGCTGTGCTCGCAGCGTGTGGCATGCCTGCTGTTTCACATGGTGCTGAAGCCGTTGGCCCTAAATATGGAGCAACACATAGAAAAGTATTACGTGCCGCAGGGATCAATGTTGATTTAGATATGCAACAAGCTGTAACACAAATTAATAATAAAGAAGTGGCTTGGGCATATATAGACCAAAAAGCCATTTGCCCATCTCTACATAATTTAATTCCACTACGCACACAAATTGTAAAACGCCCAGTGATCACTACAGTAGAAGTGTTAATTGGTCCTGTGCGTGGCAAAAAAACGACTACATTAATGACTGGATATGTTCATAAGCCTTATCCACCTGTTTACGAACATCTAGCCAAAATTTCGGGTTTTAATTCAGCCGTTTTGATACGTGGTGTTGAAGGCGGCGTTATTCCATCTTTAAAACAAGAATCAAAATATTTTCAATACTTAGATGGTGGCGATCTTCAAGAAATAGAAATTCATCCAGATCATGTAAACATTCAACAAGATGTTCGCGCAGTTCCACTACCAGAACTGGATTCTGCGAAAAGTGCTGGAGATGAAACAGCGGCTAAAATTGACACTGACCAACTAGCAGCAGAAGCAGCGAAAGTGGGTATAGCTGCACTAGAAGGCAAACAAGGGCCAGCACGCGATAGCTTGATTTACTCAACAGCCATTATGCTCACACACATGGGCATGGAAAATAATTTACATGCTTCTTCTGAACTAGTGAAAGATGCAATCGATTCAGGCAAAGCATTAACACATTTTCAAAAAAACCAATTACATTAAATAGTATTTTTTTATATAAGGAGAAACCATGGACCAAGCATACAGAGATGCAATTACAAAGATGGAAACCGCAAACGTAGACCCAGAATATGTACTAGGCTGGCAAGGCGGCTACTTAGGCCACCCTGAGCGCGAAGAACAACGCGTAACCGATGCCTACACAGCGGGCTTCGAAGATGGCCAAGCTAAAAATGACAGCAACTTTGATAGTTGGAAAAAGTAACTAGCCCAAAACTTTGACCGCTAAAAACGCAAAAAAGAATCCAACTGCATAAATTAATATAGAAAGTATAAACACCCATTTGTTTATGCTTCGCATCCGCATGCATGACACCGCCAAGTCCGGATCAACCGGACAAGGCGCATTTCTCATCTTCCATTGAATAAAGCCTGTTAACAGTAGCAATAATCCTGCAACGACAAAGACCTGTGCTTTATACGTTGATAACCATATTAGCTGTGGCACGGTAGATACCAGACCCGCTAGTGCAGCGCCTGCGCCAATGGTGACAAGTAATGCAGGCAAAGCACAACAAATTAAAGTTCCTGCACTCGTAAATAAACTTAAAAAAGGCAGTAAATAACTTTCGCTTGATACTGTCTTCATTGTTCAGCCACTGATCTAGATCTATTTATTTCTTTTATGTCATAACCAGAATCGGTCACAAGTTTTGTGATTTCTTCATCAGCCAATTGTTTACCTTCTTTTAATGCGATCAGAATATGATGTTTATCTAGACTTACATCAATTCCAGAAACCTCATCTTTTCGCATGAACACTTTTTCAATTGCATTTGCACAAAAATCACAAACTAATCCAAATGCTTTCACTGTGACGACTTCACCATTTGGGTCTACCTCACCTACTTTGACGCTAGGCAAATCACTTGCTATAACATTAAAATTACTTAAAAAAATAATTAAAAAGGTAACTATTAATTTCTTCATTCCTTTCTCCTTTTTTAAAATCGATGCACAAAATTAAACAGCACATCTCCTTGATCACTTACGCCGGCCTCAAAAAGATCAGCGCCTTTAAATAAACGTACTAATGGGGTTGCTACAAACTGGTCTTTTGATTCAGGTGCATGACGGACTTCCATCATCAACCACGTATGCCAATTTCCATACTCCGTAACATAGGGTGCAAAACCAAACCGTGCTTTTTGGCGGAAACTATCTGCTATGTTGCCTGCATCCGTGTACCGGTTTGCATAAGAAAAAAAGACTTTTCTAGTTTCCCAATCTGCGGCTATGCCGCCATATGCAGCAAGTTCGGCGCGGTTGTCGAAATCACCTTCATCTGAATGTGCAAATCCAATTCCAGACATAAGGTAAAAATTTCCTTGAGACGCTTCTGCATTCCAACGCTTGATTAAGTTATTTATATGGAGCGCATGGATTTGATAATCACGGTCGCGCCAATACTCAACGTGATAACCAATGGAGTAGAACGCAGTTGGAGAATAATGAATAAAACCGGAATACCGATCTGCATCATTAAATGTAGACACGGTCCATCCACCTGGATAAGACACAGGTCTTGCATGTGCTTGTATCGTTGCTGAAATAATCAACAACAGTATTATTCGAAATAACATCAACGTAACTCCTTACGTTTTAAAAAACAAACGCGTGTAAGCCGATAACGGCTTAAATTAGGAGTTAGCTATTTGGTGGTGGAGTGGGAATTTTTTCGTGGATTGAAGGAAGCGCAAACAACACACTTTGCGTATAGCTTTTAGTGGATGTTTGGCCAAATTTATCTGGTTGCGAATTGAATGTTGCGGTGACACTAATACAAGAATCACATTCTAAACCGCAACACGAATCATCTGTTTCTTGTTCTGGAGCGACCTCATCTCCCATTGAATGGCACGGGGCCTGCTCATCAGACATGTTCATAGGCGCTTCTTGCTGCATATTTTGCATATCCATATGCGCACAATAATTCATACTGGCCTGTAATGAGCCAATAGAAAACATTGTAATTAACAGATATGTAAAAAGTGTTTTCACGATGTATGCTTCAGTGATGCTTGGTATCAATCTACTCTTATGACTGAACTGTGTCTAGATAGTTCATCTTTGATTTTTGACATCGTATCGTGATCGATTTCCACATTCATATAGTTAGTTGCTTTCACAATCTAGTTTGCAAACACCTATAAGTTATTGTTAGCAAGGCATATTCCTAAAGTTACTAGTAAATTTGCCGATATTTACACATGGCCATTATCCAGTAGAACATGCTTAGCTTTGAGCAGTACGACCATGAAGAATAAAAAAACGTATTATCAAATCCTACACGTCCAACCCGATGCGCCTTTGGAGGTGATTCGTTCAAGCTACCGAACAATGATGCAAAAACTTAAAATGCATCCCGATCTAGGTGGATGTCATGAAAATGCCGCGGAAGTGAATGAAGCATATAATGTGCTTACAAACCTAAGTAAACGAACCGCTTACGACGCTAGCTTGTTAGCAAGTGAAAATACAATTGAACCAGGACATACTCAAGAAAACAAAAAGGCTAAACCTAAGCAATCAACACAAAAATTCTATAAAAAAAATAATGAGGAAATTTGCACCTTTTGCAATCAACCTCATTTTATGGGAATCAATATTGAACCAAATGACGTCTGCCCTAAATGTGAAAGCCCACTTTTCGCAGCAACCAAACAAACCGTAGAAATATGCGGTAAACGCACTATTCAAAGAATTAATAAAGAATGGCCACTTAGGTTTTACACATCATGGCCACACGAAGAATCATTTTCTGGGAAAACGAGAAATGTTTCATTAAATGGGATGCAACTCGTTACAACAGCAGAACTTGAAATGAACCAGGTAATAAAAATTGATAGCAATGAATTATATGCTGTTGCAAGAGTCGTGAATCATCAGCAATTCGATCAAGAATGGCGTTATGGTTTGGAATTTTTAACATTACGCTTTCATCAAGCACATGGAACATTTGTGTCGCTTGAGATTTAATAAATCCGCTTCGACCGCCATGGATGGTGGAAGTACAGAAATTGCAGGAGCAAACTTCTGTCGGCCAATTAGTGAGCCCATGGATGGGCGAATATGAGTAACAACAGGGAAGTTGTTTCAGATTAAAGTTAGATGATTTCATAATGTCCGCTTTCGGCCAGAAGCAGACATTTAAATTATTGCTCTATTTTGTGATTTTGATTGTATTAACGACTTCACTAATCTCCTCTCTCGTTCCGGTTCTTTCGTCTTGTCGAGTCCCAGCACCTATCATGTAATAGTGATGCTCTCTTGGAACAATCCATAACTCTGATGTAATTGGAAATGATTTTCCATCTGCTGATGCAATCGTATAGTTAAATCGAGTATACGCAGCATTGATACTGGATATTTCAGTATCAGATGGCTCTTGTACCATCTCAAAATCACTAAACACATTACTAAACTGAGGTATCAGGATATTGAGAATTTCTTTTGGGCCAATATCCTGAAATTCGGCCATAGGCCTAGTATTCACCTTTATACTTGGATTAATGTCACCAAATGTTGGATCGTGTTTTACCATTACGACTAATGGAGTACTCGAGTATTTAAGAACTAGGTTTTTAAAATTTTCGTCATCTAACTCAATTTTTTCGAAATTTTTTAAATTCTCTTCAGCGGTCATATAATGCCAAGAACTTGGCTTTGTAATTTCAAAGCCCACAGCATTATTCTGAAAGTTATCTGACGACTCTGAAAATGAATTAGTTGAGAACGTAAGAATGATGAGCAGTAAAAGAATTTTCATTGGATTTCCTAAAATTTGTTGATTAACTTATTGACAGAAAATGTCCGCTTTGGGTCGTTACCGGACATTTTAAGTTTGTAGTTCATTGATTCCAACCTGATTCGCTCCAAATTACGTCTGCTTACGGCCAATAGCGGTCATTTTCAATTTGCATATTTATTTGATAATGCTGAAAAAGCTACAGAAGATAAAAATCCAAAAACTATCGAACTTAAATAAATTGGTATCAAATTAGGCCAAATAACATCGCCGTATATGGTACTTGTTAAATCAAGTAACAAGGTAAAACTTAATCCAACTATTGGGACAATAAAACCATACATAGATACACTTAGCTTTTGTTTCCAGCCAAAAATTGCTCCTCCAACTATTGAACCTGCTTCAGCAGGATCTGGAATAAAGTAGCAATAGATTGGTGAACTATGTAGCCACCCACACAAGTTTATGTAAATCTTCCACCCAATTACATAAATTATGAGAAATACAAAAATAGCAATTAACAACTTTACAATTGGCAATTTTTGAATCATTGATTTTTCTACTCAATATGTCCGCTTTGGGTCGTTAGCCGTCAATTATCTAGGATCACCAAGGACCTCTTAAATTTATATCTACGCCCTCGCCAGCAGGAGTCATTTTTATTGTATATGCGACTTTTTGCCCATCTACCCTTTCAACAATCCAAGTTTCAGTAATAGAAGTAGTATCTTTCTTCAATAAACGTGTTTCAATAATTTTTCCACTTGCTTTTCCTTCTCCCAACTCGGCTTTTGTTATTAAATCTTCAATATCTTTTCTTAGCGTAGGATCTGCTACTGTGGGGGTAACTCTTCCAAGTGGGTATTTTTCCATTATTACACCACCATTCACATCTTTTGATGTCCACCGATAAGGCGAACCATCTTGCTCTAACTTGTCATTTAGATCATTGACAGCATTGTGAACTGATGTATTCGCACATCCATATAGTGTAAAAACGAAAAATAGAGATAATAAAAATTTCATATATGCCCCACGAGAAAAATAAATTAACAAACTTACTTGACGATAACTAAAATGTCCGCTTTGGGTCGTTAGCAGACATTTTAGAAGTGTTGTTCAGAGTTTCCAACCAGACTTCCCCTTATTTAACCTTCATTATGACCTCTTTCGGCCAATAGCGGACATTTTACTATTATTTGTTATTTCTGAGAGTCTTATTATATCTGCCTGCAATTAAGTACCAACAACAATAAGAAGTCACAACAGCAATTATAGGTAATAGCAGAAAAAGAAAATACTCAATCCAATCTCGAAAACTTTCAGGAAGTTTGTAATTTAATGAATATATAAAAAAAGCAAAAGTTAAAATAATAGATAATAAAATTGGGGTTCTCACAAACATCCAAAAATTTAAGCAGTCGTTAATTGAAAACTTTTTAGCACGGTCTATTACAGTAGCAATGAATACGCTAGCAAATACAGAATAAACCAAATAGATAATGACTAAGATAGGACCCCATCCTAGACAGCCAGGCCCAATGTCACATAACGTTCCTAAGTAGTGGTAAATTAAGTAAACAGCGATAAATCCAATGATAGGTGCGAGCAATGTTGCTACCCATTTCCGGTACTTATCTGACATGATTCTCTATTTTACATTTGTCCGCTTTGGGTCGTTAGCAGACATTTTACTCTTGAGCATTGATCTAACCAACCTGACTCTAATCAGTACGCGTCATCCAAGACGCGACTCATATTCGCACATCCATGTGCTTACCCAAAGGACATGGGGAGAAGAATGATGAAATCATTCTTCTCCCCATACACCACTCTCAGGTATTGGTGGTGGTGCAAAATCGGTTTCATCTAAAGCTGCACTTTGTCCTTTAAACACTCGTTTAAGTGCTAACAACATTTTTGGAATCTCGGAATCAATTACGTAATCAGGAATCCATTTGTTATCTTTTTCACCCATTACTTCTTGCACATGGTTTCCTGCTATGCGTCGCATGGAATAACTTGGTCCATCTTCGTTTGTAAAACCACAGTCGGAATATTCGTTCATTCGTTCGTTTAATAAATTAATAAAATTGGAACGATATTCGCCTTCTTGCACATCGGAACGGTTACTTTGCATGGTGTCGGCTAAATGTTGACCCAATGCATTAATGAAAATTTCACGTTCGGTTGCGGTCATGTCATCAAATACCATGCGATCAGCCACATGTGCGCCAAAGGCCACAAACTCTGCAATGACATCTAAACGCTGAAAACGCGATACGGTTTCAAACCCTTCATTTTCTAAAAATAAGCAGGACTCCCCTGCTAATACCCATAGATTAAAACCAATCACCCCAGCAATTTCTTCTGGCTTGCGCTTTCTATCCGCCTGATTCCATTTGGTTTTTAATCGTGCCATTTAAAGTTTGTGCAAAAATTTTAACAATCTAGTTTTAGAATCGTAGCATAGACCCCATATAATAGAATCATGAATAAAACGACCCACCCACTTTGCGAAACCGTGCAAAAGAATTGTGATATTTCTGATGCGCATCATGCTGCGAATTACACCTTATGCGTTTACCTACTTAAAATGCGCGAATACTATCGATGGGAAAATGGTTTTTCTTATAGTGACAACTTGCCAAAAGAAGATGTTGGTAACTGGGTGCAAGAACGCGAAACTCTTTGGGAAGAAATTGAGAATCAATCATTTATTCCATTAAAGATTGATAACAAAGAATACGACCCGTTTGATACTGAGAATATAAATAAAGCACTCGCCCCCAAAGGCTACGTTTATAGTGGCGGTACAGGTATGCGCTCCGCACCGCATTTCTTTTTAGCCAAGCTTGAAGAAAAACAAGAGTATAACGATTTCACCATGTACGTTTCGGCTGATGAATGCGCGCGCGACCTCACTGCACCTCCCGCAATGACTCAAGGAAAAAATGTTTTCATCAGGCGTGAAGCATTAAGACGCTATTTATGGGAAAAGTTTACAGAATGGCAATGGCACAAGTATGAAAATGCCATGTCACGAGCCTTATCTTTTTATGATTTTGAAAACGATGTGGATCATGCGCTTGATCAAATGACCGATAATGAACTGGAAGCGGTCACACTGCACGAAATTGGCGAATTTATTGCCACCAAAGAATTAGGTGACGATTGGCGCGAAATGATCGTAAACTTACCTCGCTCACGCGCAGAATTTTTAGCAAGAGCGGTAAAAGATTTACTTGCAGACTGTTTGTCTACTCTTCCCGGTTTAATTGAAAATTATAATCCTGCTTCATTACATTTTTATGCGGCAAACTTGGTTACAATGCGAAAGGAGTTATTCCCTAGCTTTCATAACGCTTACCAAACCTGGGTAGAAACTGATGACCTCAAACCATTAAAGTCTCTTGTTGCCAAAGGCACACAACATTGGAGATCGCTCGCGAATGAAATGCTTGCAAATCATCGAAGCAATAATGAATTTGATTTAAAAAAATTAGAAGATCTTGTACAAAGTAATACACTATAAATATGTCTTCCAAACCATTACAGACCATCCAAGAGGTCAAAGCGAATAGTTTTGTTTTTGAAAAACATGATGCACTCAGTGATGATTGTTGCACAGATATCGTTAAACGTTTTGAGCAAGACGAAGAAGGTCAATATAAAGGTCGCATTGGCCAACATGCTAATGAAGATAACAGTATTAAAAAATCCACTGACCTTGTGGTAAGTGGTAAAGATCATTGGAAAGATATAGATAAAGCATTATTTCAATCATTAGGAAAAGCGGTTTTAGAATTTAGAGAAACCTATCCTTTTTTTAAAGGCCCTTTCAAAGACATGGGCTATGGGGTGCAACGCACCAATGCAGGCGAACACTATCATTGGCATATTGATGGGGGCAGCCATGAATTTAGTCATCGTCAGCTTGTCGCCATTTGGTATTTAAATAATGTTGCTGGTCCAGGCGGGGAAACTGAATTTTTATTTCAAGATATCAAAATTAAACCTGAAGTTGGCAAACTAGTTTTATTCCCCCCTTTTTGGACCCATGAGCATCGTGGGGTAACGTTGAAGACAGGCGTAAAATATATTGCTACTACATGGGTCGTATTCGCATAGTTTTTATGTCAATTGTTTATCGATCCCCAAATACAAACGATGAATTTGAAAAATATTTTAAATTTCGCTGGGAAATACTGCGCAAACCTTTAGGGCTTGCACTTGGCAGTGAACAAGATAGATTTGATACTACTGCTTTTCATATAGCTGCTTTTAAAAATCAAAATATTATTGGCGTTGGGCGAATTCAAATTGAGAATGACAAAACTTCTCGCATTCGTTATATGGCAGTAGATGAAAAATTTAGAATGCAAGGAGTTGGCAGCTGTATGCTAAATGAATTAGAAGCAATTTCTTACAATCACAGCATTCAGATTTGTTGGCTATACGCGCGAGATAAAGCTGTGAAATTTTATTTAAAAAATAATTATGAAGTTAATGGTATCGCTGATTCTGAGCTAGAAATTCCACACCAGCGCATGCAAAAAACACTTAGCCCATCACTAGCTCTGTAAGCGTCATATCTCCAGATGTATCAATATCTACAGCCTGAATACCAGGTATTTTATTTAAAATATACGCCGCCATTAGTCCTACGGTAGCCGTTTTTTCTTGCTGAATTGCAGTCAACATTTTATCCGCAACAATTTGACAACGCTGAGTAGTATTTGGCGATTCCACCCAAGAACGGCTCATTTGCCAACCTTGATCCATGTCAGCGTCCATTTTTACAAACATTTCCTGGCCACTTGCAATCATGTCTTCCTCTATTTCAAGTGGAAATGTTTTTTCATCAATCGTTACTTTAAGTATCATCTGCCTGGTTTTCTATGTAATGTTGAAAACAGTATAACGGGTTAATTGAGAACTAAAAATGTTAGTACAGATCAGGCATATTCTTGGAGATACTGAGCTCAAAAATGTTAATGAATTATTAGAAACAGCTAAGTACCGAGACGGTCATCTTTCAGCTGGCATGGTGGCCAAACAAGTCAAAAATAATCAAGAAGTTTCTGATGAAAATGTTATTTCGACTTTAAACAACATTGTAATGAACAATGTTGTTCGTCATCCAACATATCAACAAGCTGCCTTACCACATCGTATTGCTGCACCATTTTATGCTCGTTACGAAACAGGAATGGAATATGGCGAACACATTGATGACCCTGTAATGGGCGCGGCGAATGAACGTTACCGCTCTGATCTTGCGATGACGATTTTTTTAAATTCACCCGAAGAATATGAAGGTGGTGAGCTCATTGTCAAAACGCCCTATGATGAACAAAGTATTAAATATAATGCAGGTGATGCTGTTTTATATCCCGCAACTATGCATCATCGTGTTGCCAAAATTGAAAAAGGTGTACGTTTGGTTGCAGTGACATGGATACAAAGTCTGGTACGTGATAATGAACAACGAGATTTGCTATATCAACTGAGTAAAACGCGTGAAAAGATGTTACGTACAGATCCTACATCTGAGGATACGAAAAGAATTGATAATACTTATGTCAATTTAGTACGCATGTGGAGCGAACTTTAAGTTCCATAAATGCAACTAGCAATATTTAATATAAATTAAATATTGCACATAAAGTTATCATGCATAAAAAAGCCACTCATGTGAGTGGCTTTTTCAGATTCTTAATTTTTTATATTTTATCGTTGCGAGCCTTTTTCTTCGTGTGCCGCATCTACAACTTCATTAGCAAGCTTTGAATATTCTTCTTTAAAACCATCCAAGTCGGCTCCATCTTCGGGTGCCCAATATGATTCTGCAGTGATTTGTCCACTTTGCTCAAGCTCAATGAACTTTTTTTGCATTTCAAGCATTCTTTCAATCTTTTCTTGTTTGGAACTCATACCAAATCCTTGATGTAATGTTACATATTAATTTAATGATTTAAGCCCCTCAGTCTGTATGCCGAATTGGGTGCGACACATTCCAAATTTGGTTTAGTAACCACCTTTTCTGCGACTTTCTGGCAAACCACCTATGCGGCCCGCCTGCTTACTAGGATCTCCAGGAAACAAATCATAAAGTACTTTTGCGTCTATTTTCTTCTCACCCCAAGCTTTTGCCATCGCTTTAGTCATATTACGGGTATTTGGTTGGTTACCTGCATTGTTAATGAATTCATCTCTGAGATAATTGATGACATCCCAATGTTTCTCACTAAGCTCAACACCTTCTTCTATAGCAATTTCTAGTGCTATATCTTCAGACCAGTCTTCGATATTTACTAAAAATCCGGATGGTGTTTTTTCGATATCACTCAAGCTCATATTTCTCTCCTAATCTGCGATATATTTTATTACTCGTTTATAAAGTTATTGCAAACCTAGCAGTATTTTTATTCCCATAAAGGGAGATTTTTACGACTCTTGTGCCTCACCGACAGCGTCGATCCCCTTATGTGGCATAAATAAGCCACATCCATATAACCTGCCTTCACCCAATCCATGCTGTTGTAAGTGCACAGATTCCTCAACTTCTAATCCATCAATCATCAGACTGCGTGTTAGCAAGTCATCACCTGGCATGCGCAGAATATGCGCTCTCCCACACATCATCTTTTTAACGGTTATTCCCTGTTCTTCTAGTAACTGAGCAGCATGATTTAAAAATGCCTCTTCGTCATCCATATTATCTGTTGCGACATAGCGTGCAAAGATCGTGGTTAATGCAGAAAGTGGCTTCATATGTGGTGCACTAAGCAACAAGTCATTCCCTGCAACATTAAGTGCCTTTCCAGCTAGATTTGATGTGTCATCGATGCGGTTTTTTGGAACACGTAACATAAAACGAGTGCGCCGAGATAAACTTAAAAGCGCATCAGGTTCCTCGGGGCGAATCCAACCATTGCCAGACTCTGCACCATGAATTAGATGAATGCCCGTTTGTGGTTCCTTTGCAAACCAAGGCAAAACCGCTTGGATAACTTGAGATAATTCATAAGCATGATCCAATGGAAGTTGTTTGCATTGCACCTTAAAAGAAATATCAACAATATCATCAGGCACTAAATAATGTTTTTGCCTCTCTTCTTGATCATTCCAGTACATAAATCTATTCATCAATTTTATTTGCTGAAGTAAACACAGCTTCTAAAATATCTTCCCAATTTTCGGGTGTATCTTGAAATGGTGGCCGAACATCCATACGAAAAAACATTTCACCTTGTTTAACTTGTTCAGTGAGCTTGTTTTTTAACTCCTCGAAAGATTTAAGCTCATGATGCTCCATAAGCAATTCACTTAACCACAACATCAGTGGTTTACCTCATTTTTAAAGATATTTGAACAATTCACACGATTATAAAATCGACCACGATATAACAATCGTTTTTGCTTTTCATCATCTTCATATGATGTGCGTTTATGCAAAACGTTATTACAAATCACACCTTCTTTTGCATTTAATCGATAATTAAACATATAACTGTTCTCATGCAGAATTTCAGTTAAACATGCTATTGCGTTTTCCACTTGTTTGTCTTTTTTCCAGTTTATGTTGCGCTTGCGCGCTGTATAACGCATGCATAAGTGTTCGTCGTTATCGAGATAAAACACCGGCCCAGTTTGTACTGGGCGATCATCTTCCTCATTTGCCGGAATGGTCATCACATCATCTTGCATTAATGCACGTATGTAATCCGAGTTTTCATCGCGCAGTAAAATGTAAGCGATTTCCGGATCGAGATAAGTATTTTCACCACCACTCTTTGCAGGTCGAACACAATGCATTAAAAACGAGTGAATACGTTGTTGTGTTGCATTGTAATAACCATCCGTATGCCAATTAAGCGCTTTACTTGTGTATGGAATGTAATTTGAGTTCTTCCCTTTGGTGTCTTCAATTGCCGAGAGGTGATCTTCGTCCGCACATATATTTGCGTCTAGTTGTTGTAGTCCTAATTGTTGAGCTAAAGCCAATATGGTTTGCCTAGGATCTGATGCTTTTTTACAGCGATAAATAACCATATTGGCTTTTTCGCAAACGCCTTTTAAACTGCTAATCTCTTTATCCACTAATTTTATAGGGTTATTTAGCTCAATAATTAGCTCATTTTCCCGACAAGGAAAACGATTTAATTTTTGCTCACGCCATGCTTGATAAGCATGCACGTCATTTAAGAGATAGGGCGGCATGTCTTATGAGCTATATGAGCAAAATGGCTTAAATCCATGGTTCTATTATCAGTTATGGACATGGATCAAGACTACTCGCAAACCCCTAAAAATTACTTATCTCATGACTGTAATAAATCGTATCTCTGTTGGGATAAATAGTTTTTTGGGTGGCACCCAATGGTAGGGATTTAGCCTTTTTAGCCCTACTTCTACACTTCTAACATTATGTTTTTAGGACTTTTCTGTTAAGTCCTGTTAGGTATCTATCGATTCAGATTCGTCCAGCGAATCAAGGATTTAACATTTTTCTGGTAACTAATTTTAGGAGATTCCACTATGGCTGATAAGCATCATCCTACCCCCATGCTTGATGAGCTAGAGAAAGGCCCTTGGCCAAGTTTCATTTCTGGTTTTAAACGCCTTCGCGACAACCACCCAGATGAAAGAATTAACGGTGTCGCTAATTCACTATTAGGTCAATTGGAACACTCTTATGAAACACGTAAAGGTTATTGGAAAGGTGGAACCGTATCAGTGTTTGGTTACGGTAGTGGAATCATTCCTCGCTTTTCAGAAGTTGGCGCAGCGTTTCCAGAATCAAAAGAATTTCACACACTTCGTGTGCAACCACCTGCAGGCAACTACTACTCTACAGATATGTTGCGTCAATTAGGTGACAGTTGGGAAAAACATGGCTCTGGGCTTGTTACTTTCCATGGTCAAACCGGAAACATTATGTTTATCGGTGCAACGACAGACAACACACAACATTTCTTTGATGAAATTAACGAATACGGATGGGATCTTGGGGGTGCAGGACCATGTGTACGAACAGGAATGTCATGTGTAGGTGCGGCACGTTGTGAAATGTCTAACGCAGATGAAATGAAAATTCATCGTACGTTATTAAATAATTTCACTGATGACGTTCACCGTCCAGCGCTACCTTACAAATTCAAATTTAAAGTTTCAGGCTGTCCAAATGATTGCATGAATGCGATTGAACGTGCTGACTTTGCCATCATCGGCACATGGCGTGACGACATGAAGGTTGACCAAGAAGAAGTTAAAAAATTCGTTAAGCGCAAAGGCCGTCAATATGTAATTGATAACGTCATCACACGTTGCCCAACAAAAGCGCTAGCGCTGAAAGATGACGACACATTAGATGTGAATAACAAAGACTGCGTGCGTTGCATGCATTGCTTGAATGTGATGGTGAAAGCGTTATCACCAGGTGATGACAAAGGTGTTTCAATCCTTATGGGTGGTAAACGCACTCTTAAAATTGGTGACTTGATGGGAACCGTCGTAATTCCTTTCATGAAACTAGACACTGAAGAAGATTATGAAAAGATCGTTGAACTTGCAGAAGAAACCATAGACTTCTGGGCAGAAAATGGTTTAGAGCACGAACGTTGCGGTGAAATGATCGAACGTATCGGCTTAGTCAACTTCCTTGAAGGTGTTGATGTAGACGTTGATCCAAACATGGTGAACGAGCCGCGTCAAAGTTCTTATATTCGAATGGATGGTTGGGATGAAGAAGCCAAAGAATGGTTCGATAAAAAAGCTGAACGTAAGCAAGCTGTAGGTTAATTAAAAGTATTTCAATCTTTGTAAGAATTAAGCGTAGGAGAATATAATGGCGCAAGAGCATCGCCCACCCATAGAGTCAGGTGTACCTGACGGATTCCAATACATGCATCCAGTGATGCGCAAAAACTATGGTATGTGGAATTATCATGAACATCCACGACCAGGCGTTTTACTTCACGTTGCTGATAATGGCGATAAAATCTGGACTGTACGTGCAGGTACACAACGTATTCTAGATGTTTTCACACTTCGCACGTTATGCGACATTGGTGACGAGTTTGCTGACGGATATGTGCGTTTCACAATTCGTAGCAACATCGAATACATGGTGGCTGATGAAGCAAAAGTACAACCAATGATTGATAAACTCGAAGCTGAAGGTTTTGTGGTAGGTGGAACAAAAAATTCAGTCGCGATGATTTCGCACACTCAAGGTTGGTTACATTGTGATATACCAGGCACAGATGCATCAGGTGTTGTTAAAGCAATGATGGATGAACTTATTGACGAGTTCAAAGAAAACAACATGCCTAACCGTGTACATATTACAACTTCTTGCTGTCAAATTAACTGTGGCGGTCAAGGTGATATCGCAATTAATGTGCAACACACCAAACCACCTAAAATAAATCATGACTTAGTCTCTAATGTTTGTGAGCGACCTTCAGTTGTAGCGCGCTGCCCCGTTGCAGCAATTCGACCTGCTATGGTAAATGGCAAACCTTCGCTGGAAGTAGATGAGAAAAAATGCATCTGTTGTGGCGCTTGTTTCCCACCTTGTCCCCCAATGCAAATTAATGATGCGGAACATACTAAACTTGCAGTTTGGGTTGGCGGTAATCACTCAAATGCACGTGGCAAACCAACATTCCAAAAATTAGTTGCTGCTGGCATTCCAAACAACCCACCACGTTGGCCTGAAGCCACTGCAATTGTTAAACGCATCCTTCGTGCTTATCGTGATGATGCAAAAGATTGGGAACGCATTAACGATTGGGTAGAGCGAATTGGCTGGCCACGTTTCTTTGAAGTTACTGGACTACCATTCACTAAGTTTCATATTGATAACTGGCGTGGTGCACGTCGCAGCTTAAATGCTTCGACTCATATCCGCTTCTAAGTACATTAGGGGTTAATGTGAAATTTGGAATCGTAATTAACGAAGGACCGTATACGCATCAAGCTTCGGATTCTGCATTACAATTTACAAAAGCTGCTTTAGAAAAAGGGCACGAAATTTTTCGTGTGTTTTTCTACCACGATGGCGTAAACAATGGCACCAGTCTTGGTGTTCCTCCGCAAGATGATCGCAACTTACCTGACGAATGGTCAGAGCTTGCTGAAAAACATGGATTAGATTTAGTTGTATGCGTTGCTGCTGCACAACGTCGCGGAATGTTGGATGAAGATGAAAGTAAACGTAACGGCAAGACATCTAACAATCTAACCAAAGGTTTTCGTATTTCAGGCTTAGGTCAATTAATTGAAGCCGGCATTCAGGCGGATCGCCTGATTACATTTGGAGATTAGGTATGTCAGATGAAGGTGTAGTTAAAAAGTTTTGCTATATGAACCGCAAGGCACCTTACGGAACAATTTACGCGCTCGAATCACTTGAAGTTGTATTAATCGCAGCCGCATTTGATCAAGATATCAGCCTTGTATTTGCTGATGATGGTGTATATCAGTTGACTAAAAATCAAGATACAGACGGTATTGGCATGAAAAACTTTTCTAAAACATATACAGCTTTAGGAGATTACGACATTAAAAAGATTTATGTAGAAAAAGAATCACTAGATGAACGTGGTCTATCTACAGATGATCTTCAAGCCTTGGTTTACGAAGACGAAGATGATGATTGGGCAGAAAAAAATTCATTGTTTGTCGTTGAGCGCAAAGAGCTATCTAAAATTATTGACGAACAAGATGTCGTTTTAAGTTTTTAACTGGAAATATAGTCATGTCAACTTTACACATTGTTAATAAATCTCCATTTGAAAGAAATTCTCTAGATTCTTGCATCAGACTTGCTGCGAAAGGCAGCTCAGTGTTGTTGTTTGAAGACGGCGTTATTGCTGCGATGCAAAACACAAAACACAGTAACGCGGTAACCGAAGCAATAGCGGATGTTTCGTTTTATGTCTTAGGTCCCGATATCAAAGCCCGTGGACTTAGTGATAGTAACGTGATTGATGGCATTAATGTCATTGATTATGACGGCTTTGTGGACCTTACGACTGCGCATGAAACTGTTCAGTCGTGGTTATAACTTTTTTATATTTTTTATAATTGTAGGTAAATAGGAGAGTCATATGCCTTTAGAAGTAAATGGTCAGTCTTTTGAAACTGATGAAGAAGGTTACTTAGCAAACTTAAACGATTGGCAACCTGACCTAGCTGAAGCAATGGCTACAGCTGATGGTGCAGAGTTAAGTGAAAACCATTGGGAAGTCATTAACTTTCTGCGTGAGTACTATGAAGAGTATCAAATTGCTCCAGCAGTTCGTGTATTGACTAAAGCAATTGGTAAAAAACTTGGTAAAGATAAAGGTAACAGCAAATATTTATATGAGTTGTTCCCATATGGTCCTGCAAAACAAGCATGTAAGTATGCAGGCCTACCAAAACCAACTGGCTGTGTATAAATTAAAGAACCTCTAATTTATTTTGTAGCCACGTTACACGCTAAATTAATCGTTCTATAAGAAATTTCAAGAAGTGGCATAAGCTGCTTCTTGAATTACAAACATACTAAGCGATATGTTCAGTATGTATATACAAGACCCAACATATGTCTGCATTAACCGTAACATTCACCATATTATTTTATATAGCTACTGCTGTATTTCTGATATTTGTTGCGCGTAAAGTATGGATCTATAAAAAAACACCCGCTCCTCTAAAGATTCCTACAACACCTGCTCCAACAACAACTGCAGGTGTCGCTTTTAGAATGGTAAAAGAGGTAACCATTTTTGAAAGTTTATTTAAATCCAGCAAATGGACTTGGTTATTTGGCTGGATTTTTCATTTTGGTTTGTTGCTCGTGTTACTCAGACATTTGCGTTACTTCATTGACCCTGTCTGGGGATGGGTTACCTTTTTACAACCATTTGGAAAATATGCTGCATTCATGATGCTCATTGGCTTAGCGGGCCTATTCGCACGTCGTATTTTTGTGGATCGTGTACGTTACATATCTGCACCTTCTGATTACTTAATGCTGTTATTGCTGATCGCAATTGGCGCAAGTGGTGCGCTCATGACCTTTGTTGAACATACAGATATTGTCGCACTGAAGTCTTTTCTCATCAGTTTGATGACGCCTTGGCAAGTAGGTGGTATCACACCTATGCCAAATGATTTATTACTTATTGTGCATTTAAGTTTAGTCATTTTACTTATGATCATATTTCCATTTAGCAAACTACTGCATGCACCGGGAGTATTTTTCAGCCCAACACGCAACCAAGTCGACAATCCACGCGAACAAAGACATCTCGCTGACTGGGCTACTAAACTAGAATCTAACAAGGCTAATGCGAGTTAATCATGGCTGCTGCAGAATTTGATACTCCTGTTCTTAATGAATATCCGCTTATTCCTCGTCTGCAAGATGATGTGATGAAACACAGCCAGCCTTATGTTGCTAAACCTGAGTTTCAAGAGAAACTTGGGTTCCCGGGCGAACTAGTTGATAACTGGGAACAAGTTGCCATCGATAAGATGGGTGAGCTCAAAGACAGATATCGCTCATTACAAGTTTTTTTAGATTCTTGTGTGAAATGTGGTGCGTGCACTGATAAGTGTCACTACTATCTTGGAACAACCGATCCAAAAAATATGCCGGTTGCGAGACAAGATTTATTTAGAAAAGTATATCGTCGTTATTACACACTCTCTGGAAAATTGTTTCCTAAATTGGTTGGCGCAGAAGACATGACCAAAGAAGTATTAGATGACTGGTATAGTTATTTTCATCAATGCTCACAATGCCGACGTTGTTCCGTGTATTGCCCATATGGAATTGATACTGCAGAAATCTCTATGGCTGCTCGTGAAGTAATGGATGCTGTTGGCCAAGGCCAAAAATACTGCAACGAAATTATCGGTAAGGCACAAACCATTGGAAACAATCTTGGTTTACCCGAACCTGCGCTCATCGACACACTTGAAGGCCTAGAAGAAGACGTTGAAGAAGACACGGGTGTTAAGGTTCGTTTTCCAGTGGATGAAAAAGGTGCTGAAGTATTACTTATTACCCCTTCTGCAGATTTCTTTGCCGAACCACATATCGATGGTTTGATTGGTTATGGAAAAGTATTTCACCAAGCAGGGATCTCCTGGACATTAAGTTCTTATGCAAGTGAAGCTGCAAACTTTGGCATGTTTATCGGTAGTTATGAAAATATGCAAAAACTTGCACTACGAATTCGTCAAGCTGCGATCGATCTTGGGGTTAAAAGAATTGTATTTGGTGAGTGCGGACATGCATGGCGTGTTGCTTATTCTTTTTTAAACACCCTTGCCGGCCCGTTTGATTTTCTGAATCCAAACTATCCTGTGCCACAACATATTTGCGAAGTAACACATGGATTAATTCAGGAAGGTAAACTCACATTAGATCCATCAGAAAATGATGACATGGTAGTGACCTACCATGACTCTTGCAATGTCGCACGCGCATCACGAATGGGAGACACTCCTGGAGGTCAATTCGAGATACCAAGAGAAATAATTAAGGCGGTGTGCAACAACTATGTCGACATGCCGAGTTACGCAATTAAAGAAGGTACTTACTGTTGCGGTGGCGGTGGCGGTCTTTTAACCGATGACTTAATCGAGCTGCGTGTAAAGGGTGCGATGCCGCGCATGGAAGCCCTTAAAAATGTAGTTGACGATTTTGGGGTAACTCATATGGCTGCAATATGTGCCATTTGTAAGAGTCAGTTTTCCAAGGTTTTCCCTTACTATGACTTCAGAATGGACCAGATTGTGAGCCTACATCAGCTGGTTAGCAATGCGGTTGTCCTAACACCGGAGAAGACAATTGAGGGTGACGAAGAAAACGATTCTAATCATGATAGCCAAGCAGAAGCGGCTTAAAGATTTATTAACTTAAACATTATTTTTTTAAGAACAGGAACAAGACATGGCAACTCCTAAAGAAGAAATGACACACAAACTTACGTTTAGAAAGTTTGAAGATGGTGACTATACCTGGGGTAATTTTGGTGATCAGATTTTTAGAGAAGACACTTCTCACAAATGTCCTACCTATGTACACCGCACACCTCCGTGCCAAGGTAGCTGCCCCTCTGGTGAAGACATTCGGGGCTGGTTGCAGATTGTTCGTGGAATTGAAAAACCACAAGTTGAAGGCATGAGTATGCAAGAGTATGCATTCTTACGTTCAACCGATGCGAATCCATTTCCTTCCATGATGGGTCGTGTTTGCCCAGCGCCTTGTCAAGATGGCTGTAATCGTAACCACGTAGAAGATTTTGTTGGAATTAATGCAGTTGAACAATACATTGGTGACACAGCTTTTGAACAAGGATTCAAATTTGAATCACCTGCCGAATTATCTGGCAAAAAGGTAGCAATTATTGGCGGCGGTCCAGCAGGACTCGCAGCAGCTTACCAGCTACGTCGCATGGGCCATGCGAGTGTTATTTTTGATGATCATGAAGAGCTCGGTGGCATGTTCCGTTATGGCATTCCTGGTTATCGCACACCTCGACCACATCTAAACCATGAAATACAACGTATCCTTGATATGGGCAACATCGAAACGCGTATGAAAACGCGTGTTGGTAAAGATATTTCTGTAGAAGAAGTTGAAAAAGAATTTGATGCAGTGTTATGGGCACTAGGATGTCAATCTGGTCGTGGCTTACCGGTTGAAGGCGGTGATGCGCCTAACTGTGTTGCGGGCGTGAAATTCTTGGAAGCATTTAATACTGGACGCTTACAAGTTACAGCAGATCGCGTGGTCTGTGTTGGTGGTGGTGACACCTCAATTGACGTGGTATCGGTCGCACGACGTTTGGGGCGCATTGAAAAACTCAATAAAGAAGAAGCACCTGAACATGTCATTGGTGGCTATGTTGCACATGATGCTGCATATGCGGCAGCACGCGAAGGTGCGGAAGTGACGCTAACTTCGTTATTCCCTAAATCAGAAATGACTGCTGCGGAACATGAAGTACATGATGCACAACGTGAAGGTGTAACCATTAAAGATGGAGTCATGCCTGTGAAAGTCATTTTAGGCGATGATGGACGTGCCACAGCATTGCGCATGGCAGAATGTAAAATGGAAGATAATCGACCTGTTCCGGTGGAAGGCACAGAATTTGATATTGAATGTGATTTGATCGTTTCTGCTATTGGTCAAGGTGGCGATTTAGAAGGTCTTGAAGAATTCGATAACGGTCGTGGCTTAATCGATGCGGATAAGTTTTACGCCGTACCTGAGCGCGAAGGCCATTTTGTTGCTGGCGATATAATTCGCCCACACTTACTAACTACTGCAATCGGACAAGCATCTATTGCTGCTGAAAGTATTGATTATTATTTCAATGACACTGAAATCAAAAAACGACCAAAAGTGGATGTGCACCATTTTGATTTATTAGAAAAATTACAGGAATCTGGTCTTGAGCCAGAAGACTACAAACCTGGTGAATATCGTGGTACCGATGAAGCAGAATTCTCAGTGCATAATTTTGAAGATCGTGCCGCACAAGAAATTATTTCATACGATGAATTATTCCTAGGACATTTTCCATTCACGCCACGTAATTTGCGTGAAGAACATGGTCCCGATGCTGAGGAAGTACTTGGTCACTTTGAAGAACGAATGAAAAACTTCAGTGATGAACAAGCAGTTGAAGAAGCAGAACGTTGTATGAGTTGCGGTATGTGTTTTGAATGCGACAACTGTGTGGTTTATTGCCCACAAGATGCAGTATTTCGCGTGAAGAAAGATGAATCAACCACAGGTCGTTATGTAGACACTAATTATAATAAGTGCATTGGTTGTCATATTTGTGCCGATGTTTGTCCGACTGGATACATCGATATGGCCCTCGGTCATTAGTAAGGGTCATTAACAAGAGCCACCAAGAACATTACATTTATGTTCTTAGTATTGCGATTACAATAAAAATAATTTTCTAATGCGGGAATTTATAGTAAAAAATTATATTTACATACTACTCGCAGTAGTGCTTGTTTGTTGCGTCATTGGCATCACAATTGTATACGCCGACAGTCCAGCTGATATACCACCACCGAAACAAAAATATAATGAAGAAACAGTTTGCGTTGAACCTGTAGAAGTCATGCGCAAAAAACACTTTGATTTTGTTTTAGATCATCGTGACAAAACCGTAATAGACGGCATACGCACTAAAAAGCATAGTTTAATTGAATGCATTGATTGCCATATTACTGCAAGTGCTGAAGGTGAATATGCACGTTATTCGCAAGAAACACATTTTTGTGCCAGCTGCCACCAATATGCCGCAGTAACCATTGACTGTTTTCAGTGTCATGCGGATCGACCAGAGGAAGCAATTCGCAAGAAAATGAACCCTAATCAAACAGTTGGGCGCACTCAAGAACAAAAAATAAACTCTTATTTGCACCTCAGTAGTGTGAAGCATCATTAACGTATAATTATGACCATGCGCTATAAACTCGATATTGATACCAATATAGACAACGTTTTAAACGAATCTTCAGCTGATATCGTTTATGAAGTTGAGCAAGATATAGATCATAGCAAACGTAATTTTCTTAAAGGTGCTGCTACCGTTGGTGGTTTAAGTATTGCTCCTGGGGTCATGCTGTATCAAACCGCCTCTGCAAAACCTAATGAGCAAGCAGTGAGTAACCAGCAACGTTGGGGTATGCTGATTGACACCAATCTATGTCAGGAAGATTGTGATGCCTGTGTAACTGCATGTAATGAAGAAAATGGTCTGTGGGATCTAGGTCGTCCCACCACAGATGCGCAATGGATACGCAAGCTAAATATAAAAGACAAACAAACTGGGCATGTCACTTCTTTACCTATGATGTGCCAGCATTGCGAGCACCCGCCCTGCGTTGATGTCTGCCCAACTGGCGCTTCTTTTAAACGTGCTGATGGCATCGTTTTAGTCAATGCCCATACTTGCATTGGTTGCCGCTACTGCATGATGGCCTGCCCATACAAAGCACGCTCTTTTATCCATGAGCCACTTGTAGATCAACTACCACATGCACCTCGTGGCAAAGGTTGTGTAGAAAGTTGCACGCTGTGTGTACACAAAGTGGATCGTGGTGATAATAATACTGCTTGTGCTGAAGCATGTAACAAAGATGGTCACAAAGCACTTCTGTTTGGTGATTTAAATGATCCAAACAGCGATATTTCAAAACAATTAGAAAAACATGGTGGCGTTCAAATACGAGCAGATTTGAACCTAAATACCGGTGTGCGCTATCAAGGTTTATAAGTATGGAAACTACGCGATTTAGTTCTCTTGAAGCAAAATCATTTCAGTACTGGATATTATTAGGCGCACTAGGTTTAGCCGCTCTAATTGGTTATTTATCTTCACACCACATGGATGTTGAAGGTCATCATATTTCCGGCATGAGTAATCAGATTGTGTGGGGCTTTCCTCATGTAATCGCCATCTTTTTAATCGTTGCTGCATCTGGTGCACTTAATGTAGCCTCGATTTCATCAGTATTCGGCAAAGTAGACTACAAACCATTGGCAAGACTCTCAGCTTTGTTGGCGATCGCTTTATTAGTGGGTGGGCTAGCAATTTTGGTCTTAGATTTAGGGCGACCCGATCGCTTAATCATAGCAATGACGTATTACAATTTTAAATCCATCTTTGCTTGGAACATTTTCTTATATACCGGCTTCATTATTATCACTGGTATTTATCTATGGATGATGATGGAACGCAAAATGAACAAGTTCACAAAACCTGCAGGCTTTTTTGCATTTATCTGGCGACTCATTCTAACAACTGGTACCGGATCAATTTTTGGCTTTCTTGTTGCTCGTCAGGCATATGATGCTGCCATCATGGCACCAATGTTTATCATCATGTCATTCTCGTTTGGGCTTGCAGTATTTATATTAGTTCTCCAAACAAGTTATGCATGGAGTGGGCGGAATCTGGGTGATGCAATCATGAGCAAGTTACGTAAATTACTTGGAATCTTTATTGCCGCAGTGTTGTATTTCGTGATAGCTCAACACTTAACAAATTTATATGCCACCGAACACCATGGTGTAGAAGCATTCATATTATTGTATGGCGGTATTTACACTTTCTTGTTTTGGGTTGTACAAATAGTTATAGGTTGTGCAATTCCACTTGTTTTAATTTTTTTCAAACCTTTTAGCCAGTGTCGAAACTGTTTAAGCATCGCTTCCTTGCTCGTTATCATAGGTGGTCTGGCACAACTCTATGTAATCATTATTGGCGGCCAAGCTTACCCACTAGATATGTTCCCCGGATACGAAGTTACAAGCAACTTCTTTGATGGCGTAGTCGCCGAATATACGCCAAGTGTTTGGGAAATTTTGCTGGGCATTGGTGGAACTTGCATTGCATTGTTGATCGTAACCGTCGCAGTTGCTGTATTGGACTTCTTACCAGAGAGTCTTTCCGATAACGCATTAGCGCTTAGTTCAACAAAAGCCTGATACCTTAAATAGCACAGTTGTGCTTTAAAACATCTTGGCCCATTTACTCTTCTCTGCCGCTAATAAATCTTCTGGCAAAACTGTTCTTAGTGTTGGCATTGCAGCTGCATTACGCGCCAAAGGGCTCACAGTACAAGCTTTTAAAAAAGGCCCCGACTACATTGACCCAATGTGGCTGGCAAAAGCTACTCAACGTAATTGTTACAACTTAGACTTTTGGACCCAATCCGAAAACGAAATTCTCGCAACACTTAGTCAGCACAGCCAAGATACAGACATCTGCATCATTGAGGGCAACAAAGGGTTACATGATGGTTTGGCTGCAGATGGCAGTAACAGTAATGCCGCACTAGCAAAGCTTACCGGCTCACCAGTCATTCTAATACTCGATACACGTGGCACGATCCGTGGAATTGCACCTCTTGTTTTAGGTTATCAACAATTTGACCCACAAGTGAATATTACTGGCGTAATTTTAAATTTTGTTGGTGGCGGCCGACATGCTGCGAAACTCAGAACCGTGATCGAGCGTTATACTGATATTCCAATTGTGGGTGTTGTGCAACGCAATCAGCAACTTGAGCTAGTCGAGCGTTACTTAGGATTAATGCCCAGCAATGAAGACCAATATGCAGAAGAAAAAGTTAACAGTATTGCTAACATTATCACTGAGCAAGTTGATTTAGATGCCCTAGGCAAGCTTGCCAGTACTGCTAAAACATTTGCAGAAGCGACACTCGACAATCCGAAACAAAACTTCAATTTAAAAATTGCTTATGCAAAAGATGAAGCGTTTGGGTTTTATTATGCTGATGACCTAGATTACTTTTCTCAATTAGGCGCACAGCTCATTCCTTTTGATACATTGCATGACTCAAACCTTCCTGATGCAGATGCACTATTTATCGGTGGTGGTTTTCCAGAGAAGCGCTTGGAAAAACTCAGTGCAAATACAAATATGAAGCATGCCATATACAACGCCATAGACAATGGTATGCCAAGTTATGCCGAATGTGGTGGACTAATGTATTTATGCAATTCAATTAAAAATACTGAACAACAAGCAGAAATGGTCGGGATTATCGACGCTGATTGTGAAATGCATGAAAAACCAATTGGTCGTGGTTATACCTTACTGGAAAAAACATCCCAGCATTTATGGGGAAACACCAATAAAGATGAAATACCTGGGCATGAATTTCATTATTCAAAACTAGTACAGACCCCCCTGCAAACTCAATATGCATACCAAGTAAACCGTGGCTATGGAATCGATGGCGTAAATGACGGTATCGTGTTTAAAAATTTACTGGCCTGCTATGCGCATCAACGAAATACACAACAAAATCAATGGATTCCTAACTTTCTTAATTTTGTGAAAAGTCACAAGTAGATGTAATACAATTATATATAAGAAACAATAAATACAATTAACACTTATGAGCATTGAAGTATCTGAAGCTGCGGCAGAGCAAATTAAAAAAGCCGCGCTCGAATCTAAGTTAGAAAACACGCCACTACGCATTGCTGCAACTAAGCAAGCCGATGATTCACTACATTATGGATTGGGTTTTGATGATATTGGCAGTGGCGATGAAAATGATCATATATTTGAATCCAATGGCGTTGAAGTTGTGGTTGCTGATTCAAGTCTAAAATTACTAACAGGCACAACACTCGATTATATTGAATTAGAACCAAAACAATTTCATTTTATTTTCTTAAACCCAAATGATCCAAATTACTCGCCTCCAACTGAGGTGTAACGCAGATTAATAAGGAATGATAATGAACGCTAAAAAATCCACTTATTTATAAAAATAGATCTGCTTAATTTTAGATTAAAAAAATCCAGTGAAAAAATTTCTAAGTTTTATGCTTCTTTTACTCATAATCCTAGGAGTAATTGGATATTTTCTACCAACAAATTATTCTGTTCATAAAACCAAGACGATTTCTTCTAGTACAGAGCATATTCATGAATACGTAGGCGATCTGAAAAAGTGGCAGGAATGGACTGCCTGGAAAGGTGATGATCCTGAAATTGAAATTATGCTTGGTGAAACAACCACTGGCATTGGCGCAAGTCAAAGCTGGATTGACTCCCATGGTGGAGGGGCACTCATATTTACATCTTGGTCACCTGAAAATGGTATTGAATATGACCTGGTATTTGATGGCGGGAAATTCAAAAGCATAAGTACCATTCAATATAAAAAAGCTTCAAATACACGTACACGTGTTCATTGGAACCTGGAAGGTGACATGAAGATTCCAATCATAGGTGGCTATATGGCTCTCTACTTTAAGTATTTTATTGGCGACATGTTTCAGCAAGGGCTAGATCAACTAAAAGTCATAGTAGAAAACAACCAATAACCGCATTTTCATTTTTTAACCTTGCTACTTGAGATCCAGACCATACGTGCATTTTAGTGCACAAACGGTCGCTCAACTTATTCGGCTTCTTTCATGAAGTCGCTACACTCTTATATATATGTGTTTTCAAACAGGGGGCAGCTTATGCCACAAGCTCATTTTTATCTAGCTCACATTGCAATGTTTAGTTTATTACTGCTGATAACCGCATGCGCAACACAATATGAAGCAGATGCTGATGCTGATCAGTTAGTTGCAGCAATGCAGGAACTACCAGAGGTAAAACCGTATCTTGCAAATGTTCATTTTTATCCTAAAACGCGCAGCTCAAGTACTAAAATTGAAGTTGATAATGGCGATGAGCGTAATCTACATAAAATTGTAATCCCTGAGGATGAGATGTTAAATCTTGCAGGTCATGCAAGTATATTTCGATGGTTTCAAGATGACGGAAAACATACAGATTTACCTTTACTGAATATTCATGCACGTATTTATAAATTGGACCATTCGATCCGTATCGTAAATGGTCGTATGCAGCCGATTGCAAAAACTAAAATTGAAGTTTTTCTAACCGATAAAAATGATAAACGTATTTATGAAAGCGTCTTCACCGCACAAGGCGAAGGCCAAGAAGGTAAAATTTTAAGAAACAAACGTGAAACTCAAGACATCTATGGCCAAGCGATTTACAAAGCAATGGTACTTGCATTTGAAACCGCTTTTGCAGACATCTCAAACGACTTAAATCTTCGCCCAATAGACTTTGATATTGATAAAATAAAATTAGAAGAAGATATAGAGATCGATGATATACAGAATCAAAAAAATGCTGATAAAAGTATCGAAAATATACCTGATGCAACTGTTGAGGATACTTAAGATTTAACCTTATCCAAGATATACACTGTTCACTTTTTTATTTCTTCTATCACTCCCTAGTCGACGGTTCTTTTCTCCACTAAAGTGAATTCCACTTGCATTGAATGCATCTCGCCTATCCTCTTGACGGCGATCTTCATAGTGTTTGAAGGTACATTCGCAGTGCTGGTCGCAACCTGCTAGGGGAAGTTGTGGTGCCTCTGCTGATAAAAAACGCTTGCCATGAAGTTGCATCACAGCATCACAGGCATCATAAGGAACATTCACTGCTACACAGTGATATGGACTAATACTCGCTTTAGTATTCCGCGCTGATTTATTCGTTTTGTTCTTTGTGCGTTTGTTAGAACGCGATGACCAAATTGCCATAACCCAACTCCAAATTCATCTCTTTTATTATTCGACTGACTCTGTCACGAAAGTTCAGAATGCAGAGGATTGAGCGTGTTCCACACTCGATACACTAATTTAATTGTAAATTAAAGTATCTGATTTTTCGACTATAAATTACTTATAGCAAAGATCAAATGAACTCGTGCGAGATTATTGTTGAGACAACCCATCATTGAGCACAATGAGTTATACAAGCTGAATTTTGAGTCAAATATTATTCTGATTTATTACAGAATAATTTCCCTTCAATATATGGGTATTTATTATCGGAATAATCTTTACCACGAAATTCTTCTTTGTCGATCTCATGATCGAATTCGCGCGACTTGCACAATTTTTCCGCTTTTGCCAACCACTTTTCATACGCAGTATCCAAGCTCATTTCTAATACACCACTATAGGCCAGGTAATGTTTGCCAGCACTCAATTCCGTATGACTATATTTTGCATCTACTTGATGCTTTGATTTTGGCAATGTTAAACATGCCGTAGACGTAATTGTGCATAACAAACTAAGCACGATTGCTTTTAAAGCTATTGAATTCAAAAGTGAACCCATTGGGAAAATTGAAAATTGATTGAGAGATTGATTATCTGCGACTGAGGCGCGTATGAATACCGCGCCCAGTACAGAAATAGGTCGGCGGTTAAAATTTGCCGATAACAGCTACGATTAAAACAATGCAAGGAATGACCATGGCGGCTACTACTAACATTGTCTTTACGAATTCATTCATTTCCTTACTCCTGTGAATATTACTTCTAAGTATAGTTGGACACCTATATCGATGGACGTGGGTCCATGAGGCAGGTTCTGCCAGGAGGCAATTATAGCATCGAGCACATGCATGCTAAAGCCAAACTGGGCCACAAAAATAACCAATATTGCAGGTTTTAGAGCACATTCAATCACAAATTATTCAGATAATAGGATAAACCAGAGTTTTTGAATAAGCAGGTAGAATAAGCATCAAAATAATAATTGTATTCAATTCATCCTCCACAATTTATGAGCCTACATATCTATACTGAACGAAGAAAACCAAAGCGCAAATCGAGAAGAAAATCTGCTGCTGAAAAAAGCCCGCTATCTTCTCCTCGTAATCTGATTAAATTCATATTCAGATGGCTGAGAAATATAATTCTAATTTTTATCGCTTTTACTCTTTTAATCACGCTATCGGTTCGTTGGATCAATCCGCCATACACTAGCTTTATGATCATACAAAGAATGGAGACAAATTTTGTGCCATATAAAATTAATTGGGTATCAATTAATGAAATTTCATCAAATTTATCCATAGCAGCGGTTGCTGCAGAAGATCAAAAATTTCCCATGCACTACGGTTTTGATCTGAAAGCAATACAATCGGCAATTGAAACGAATAAAAATAAAAAATCTATTCGCGGCGCCAGCACAATTACACAACAGGTAGCAAAAAATGTATTTTTATGGCCAAAAAAGAGTTTATTTAGAAAAGGGCTAGAAGCTTACTTTACAGTATTGATTGAAACGCTTTGGCCAAAATGGCGAATTCTGGAAGTATATTTAAACGTTGCAGAATTTGGACCAAATATATTTGGTGCAAAAAATGCTTCTTATACACATTTTAAAAAACATGCATCGCAACTTACACAACAGGAAGCTGCTCTTTTAGCTGCAGTATTGCCTAACCCACATAAAATGCATGCATCTAACCCATCTGACTATGTCCAACAACGCGCAGCATATATTCGCTCACAAGTAAGCTCTCTTGGGGGGAGTAATTATTTAGCGACTATCTGGGATTAACTACTCAGATATTTATAGATGCTATGCGTATAATTACATTAGAGCGTTCCTATAACGATATTATTTCATGCAAGATAAAAATAACCTTTCAACAGAGCAAAATTTGCGCGCCTTTCTTGACTCATTACGTCAGTGGACACAAAAAATCCGCGCTGGCGAACTGACTGCGCGTATTGCAAACTCACAGCATCCTGAATTTAATGAACTTAGCCAAGATATAAATTTCGTTGCAGAAATGTTGAACTCCTTGTCTCGTGATGCCGAGTTACAGTTACAGCACCATACCAAACATATTGCACAAAAAAATAAATCATTAGAAACACTTTATGATGTTGTCAGCAGCATCAATATGACACGTGATATTCATTCACTTCTCACGCATTTTTTACATACCATGACAGAGATTGCCAATGCTTATGCAGCTACGGTTTATTTAAAAGCAAATGATGAGAGCTGCTCGCTGATTTCTGAAATTGGATTGAACCAGGATTTCAACAAACGCCATCCACAACTTCCAGATCAAAATAGTGGTGACACTGAAGAACAGAATATCCCAGTAAGCATCATTAATTGTCCAAATGATATTGCTGACCAATATTTTGATGGCATGAAACTTTCTATATTAGTCGTTCCACTACAATATCGTGGCAATATTTTAGGCGTCTATAATCTTTATATTAACCGCGACCAGTTCGCAAACAATAGTGAATATCATAACTTATTTACCAGTATAGGCAGGCATCTTGGTATCGCCGTGGAGAAAGCACGATTAGATAATGAAGCAAATTTAATTAATATTGTTCAAGAACGCACAAACTTTGCAAATGAATTACATGACTCTCTTGCTCAAACACTTGCAAGTGTAAAGTATCAAGTGCGTGTGCTGGATGAAACTATTCACCAAGGAGATGAGGCCGCTACCTGGCAAGAACTGGAACGCATTGAATCAACGATTGATGAAGCACACTCAGAATTGCGCTCATTGATTGCCCATTTTCGCTTGCCGGTAGGTGAGCATGGTTTACTTGTCTCAGTTGAACAGATCGTTGAACGATTTAAACAGGATAGTGGTGGCATGCAAATTTTTCTGCAACGAGAATGGCCAAATACAAAACTGCCCACTGCGGTAGAACTACAAGTTTTACGCATCATCCAAGAAGCACTAACCAATGCACGCAAGCATAGTGAAGCAACTGCAGTGCGCGTCTGGATGCATGGTGATGACGTTGGTCATTACACAGTGTTGATAGAAGATGATGGCATAGGTCTATCTGAACGACAAAAAAGCAACACTGTTGGGGAGCATGTGGGTATGAGTGTTATGCAGGACCGCGCAAATAGAATTGGTGGTACACTAAGCGTAGAAGGCGACACTGGTGAAGGTGTACAAGTTCGATTAGAATTTGATTATCTTCCCAAGACCTCACAAGACAGTACAATCAACAAACCAATAAGCGAAAATTTATGACCCCGGAAACTCCTCTACGCATCGTAGTTATCGATGATCACACCCTATTTCGTGAAGGCTTACAGAGTCTATTGGGCCGCCATGGTATTGAAGTAGTCGCCTCCGTTGACGATGGACGTGAAGGAATACGCCTGGCTCAAGAACTCCGACCTGATATTGTGCTGCTTGATATGCGCATGCCAAATATGAGTGGTTTAGATGTACTCAAACAATTCCAACAAGTTAAATTTGAATCACCAATTGTAATGCTCACCACTAGTGGAGACGAACGTGATTTGGTAGAAGCATTACGTAATGGCGCTAAAGGTTATTTGTTAAAAGATATGGAACCAGATGATGTCGTGGCTGCACTACGCGAAATTATTCAGGGCGAAACAGTTGTCGCACCAAATTTGACGCAAATACTCGCTAAAGTAGTAAAAGGCGAAGACCCATTAGAGCCCGAACCCAGTCCGCTTGATAATCTCACACCTCGCGAACGTGAAATCCTAAGCTTGTTGGCCGAAGGTCAAAGCAATAAAGTAATTGCAAGAAACCTTGGCATTTCTGATGGCACGGTTAAACTTCATGTAAAAGCAATTTTACGAAAATTAAATATACATTCACGCGTTGAAGCTGCAGTTATTGCAGTGGAACAAGGCTTAAGAGCAAATAAGACTTTTCCTGATCGCTGATTTATCTCGGTTAACCCTTGCGTTAACTAAATAAGCACTCATATAAAAGAAATGAAAAGTTTCCAAGACCTGGTTGATGAAAATACCAAGCGTGTTTCTGAAATTATGCCTTGGGACTTGGATGAAAAACTTAAACAAAACAGCTCCCTTCTCATTCTAGATGTTCGTGAAACATTTGAATTTGAAAACATGCATATTCGAGGCTCGTTTAATATTCCCAGAGGCATTTTAGAAATTGCTTGTGATTACGATAATGAAAAAGATGCTCCAAATTTAGTAGGTGCGCGTAAGCAAGAAGTAGTAGTTGTTTGCGGATCAGGTAAGCGTAGCATTATGGCGGCAAATAGCATGAAAGAAATGGGATACGAAAAAGTATGCTCACTTAAAACAGGCATAAAGGGATGGAACGACTACGAGCTACCTTTATTCAATAAAGGCGGTGTTCAAGTCGATGCTGATAAAGTTGGTGGATACCTAAGCTTTAGCACCACACCATTACAATTCAATAAATGAGACCTTGGCAACGTAACAGAATAGCGTTGGTTATAGTGATTTTACTCTCTGTAGTAATTATTAATCTACCGATGCTGACGCTTGCACAAGCCATTTCTCTGATCATTTTATTGGTAGTTTTATTTGCAGCTTACGTTTTATTTTGGAACTCTTATAAAAGTAAATAATTTATAGCCAAGGTTCACATTTCTTAATTAACTCAGCCTGATTGCTTGCATTTAATCTCAGCCTTGCATGTCTGAGTTGATTTTCTATGGTTCGTACAGACTTGCTAAGTTGTTCCGCAATTTTTTTATAGCTCAACCCTTCTGATGCCAGTCGAATGGCGTCTAACTCAGATTCACTGGGCTTTTTGAACATTTGGTGCATCGTTGGGTTGTGCCAATAGTTACTAATCCCAGCTAGTGGCGCAAAAAATTCTGTGCAAAATTGATGCATAAATTCCACCTCTGTCTCTGTCCACGTATGCTCTTTTTGTGCATGGTCAACACATGCAATGCCAATCGGTTCTTTATCCCAAATCAAACGTTGAAGCATCATTGATTTACAATGAATCGTATCAAGTATCTCGCGAACTTCATCAAGTAGAGGATTACTTGCAACCGCTTCATATGTTACCGGGGTACGACTTCTCCACACACGTTGCATCACTTCGTGCTGATTGGATATAACAAAATTTTCCACTGATGGTGGTTGGGTTTGCGGGCTGCAATATTCGGATAATGGCGTATATTCGCGATCGGTAGGAACTGCAAACCCTGCATCCGCCCTGCATGTATCTAAATGACTACCCAGATAGCTTAATGCAATGCGCACAGTCTCTGTTGGATTTTCAATAGCCAAAATCATATGCGCGACACAATCCAACATGTTTCCAGGAGTGGTTTGGTAATTACCATCTATAAAGTGCAGTTTTAATGCCTTGGTGGATGGCGGCTCTTGTTTAAAGTTCATGCAAGTTATTCATATTTGATTAGAAAACCAAAATTTACTTTTTCTGTTAGGGGTTTATTGTCATGTATTAGCTTAGCAAATCTCTTTACTATGATTTCCATCAAGAATAACAGAGAAAACCAATGTCAAAACTTAAAATTACTCGCTTTATAACTATTTCAATAGTTTTATTCTTCACAAGCATTATTTCGGTTCATGCACATGATGCGTTAATGAAACATCATCCGAACGCACAGGAAAAAGATATTGCCTCATTAAATGTAGATGGCGTAAACGCATTTTTAGAAGATATCGTCGCTTCAAACGATCCAAATGCACCAATAAGCTGTGGGCTATTTCGTATGGAGAAAGGTAATCCACTCGAATATACCTATAGCTATGATGAAGCAAAGATCATCCTTGACGGCGAAATGACTATTTCTGAGGTTGGTGGTGAAACAATAGAAGCTAAAGCAGGTGATATTTTGTATTTTGAAGAAGGTGCAAAAATAACATTCACAAGCAAATCGAGTGGGCTTGGTTTTTATTGCGGACAACGCGACGCGGCAGGCCTATAAAAAACCTTTTTGGCAAAGAGGTAGATGGAGAAATTAACCATGCAAAAATTATTTTTAGTTTTAATTGCATTACTACTTAGCGCAACAATTGTATATGCAGATGAAAAAACCTTGTTACCGATTGAAGGTGACCTTACCGATATCACTGGCAATGATCCTTACTATTACACGAGAGACCAAATAATCGATGAGGAACATCCTGAAAAAGAAGTTATTGGTGTTGGACGGGTAAAAACAACCCACTCAAAAATTCCCCATCTACCTATTTTTTCGGGTTATATGAACACGAATTACACGTACCGCTTTGTAAATGTTGTAGAACAAACTTTTACAATGGTCGGAGAAGGTAAACATGGTTTATGGCGAGTGCAAGATAATGGAATGATTCGTGAGTACCGAAAAAAGAATACAAAAGGGATTATGGATGGCGCTGATATCTTTGCTGAAGAAAATTTAGCAACAATTGCAAATCAATACAGTCATTACATTCCAGAAGAAAGTTGGGATGGTTACAAGCATCCACATCAACGTATAGCACTAGATGGCAGTTTAAATTTTATAGATTTACCACTTGATCATCCTAAATATGGAGATAAGTACTCACAGCATGTGCCAATAGATTTACCTCACTTTTATTGCACCATGTCCGCTAACCGCTACCCGTATGCAAAAAAGGCCATTGATTATGCATTTAATCAATCGGGTGCCGGTGAAGTGGGTCCTTTAGGTAAACGTGCGGGTTTAGATGTAAATGAGCTATACACAAAAGTATTGCGAATTGATCTTTTCCCAGATGCGCGTGCCTGGATTAATGTTGGTGGTGAAGATGAGTCCACCGTTAACTGGCAAGCCGTAGATGTAAGCAAAACAGACACAGAGTTTTATTTAATTGAAAGGCCCTTTTTTAATGAGCCATATTTATTCATCACTGCGGTATTTAATAATAAAGACAACCAGGATTTTCAATACGTACGCCCTGATGGTGCTTATTATGCGTCACTGGAAGACATGGCTAAGCAAGTTAAAACTGAGGTAACCCATGAGCCAAGATTTCATTTAGAAAATGGCGAACTCGCCGCAGCGAAAGGGTTGCCAATTTACGGCGTACATCATCCAAATCGTGCTGCTTTTGGTGGCGGTGGCGCATGCCCTTTAAAAGGTGGCGACTGGAGTAACTATCCAAAAACCACAGGTGCAGCGGGCTGGCCAACCAACTACGAAGAAATAACACCACTCTGTGATGGCGTTTTAGTAGACATTAAGTTTTATGCAAATCTTGATGGTAAAAGCTGGAATGATCCAAACAAGTACTTAGCCAACGCGGGCCATGGCTCTGAAGAAGTAGTATACAAAGTAGAACCTGGTGAATATGGCGTATTCACAGATCCGTATAACGTAGAACGTGGCGTAAAAAATCCAGATGCAGAAGCCCTAAGCGGCGAAGTAAAACTGAAGTACCCAACAGTTGAGCCCCCCGTTACACCAATACATTAGATTAATTTTGCGCAAGCAAAAATCCCCTATAAGCACTGTGTTATAGGGGATTCAATTACTGCTCACAACTATGCCGAACTGCATATTTAAGTATTAATAGTCATCATTACTATTTAGAGCTTATGAGACTACTCGTCATATTTGCTTTGTTTTTCGCAGCGCATTCTTATTCACACGCAGAAGAATTAGACCCACCTGAAATTTTATTAGGTGAACGTTTATTTCTAGAAACTCGCTTTGCACAATATTTTGCAGTCCAGCTTGAGAAAAATTCCGATGTAAATGTACCATTGAAAAAAGGTGACCCAGCACTTGATAAAACTGCAAGATTTTTTGGTCTACCGCCTTATCAAATACCGTTCGCCGATGGCCCCTATGCTGGACAAAGCTTCAATTGCAGAGCATGTCATTTAGTTGACGAACATCTGGAGCAATCCGAATTGGGCATGCGCTCTTACTCTGATTATGCTTCACGCAGTCCATTACCCGTTCGCAATGATGGTATGACTGTCACAGTAAGAAATTCGCCTGCATTGGTTGATGCATCATTGCCAAGAAGAAATTTTATTTTGCATTTTGATGGTGAGTTTAATTCTTTAGAACAACTTGTCGGCAGCACACTTACAAATCGAAACCTTGGTTGGTTGCCCAGTGAAAAAGAACAGGCTATTGAACATATTTGTAAAGTAATGCGCGAAGATAATGGTACAAGTGAGTTAGCGGAAGAATTTGGAGGCTTTTCTTATAACGAAGTTTTTGCAGGTAAGACTAAAGATGGTGAAATTATAGGAAAGGATTATATACTACCTGAATCATTGCGAATCAATTTACGGAATAGTGATTGCGATGCTGTTTTTAACTCTACAGTAAAATTAATTGCAATTTATACCGAAGACTTGGTTTTTGCGCAGGATGAATCGATCATTTCTCCATATGATTTATTTCTAAAAATTAACAAGCTACCTGCACAAGCAAATGAAAATGAAACGCATCTTGCCTACAGCAAACGACTGATACAAGAAATCGATGAGCTCGAAAAACAGAAAAAATTACAATTTGTTAAACAAAACCCAAACACTGGCGATGAAACCTTTCAATTCCATGATCAGGTATTTGAGTTTGATAGTAAACAACTTGCCGGTATGCGTATATTCTTTTCAAGTGCAGACGATAGTGAAGAAACAACGACTGAAGCTTCAACAGGCAACTGCATTGCGTGCCACGCGGCACCGCATTTCACTGATTTTGGCATTCATAACATAGGTATTACACAAGTAGAATTTGATGCCCTGCATGGAGAAAATGCATTTAATAGATTAAGTATTCCTAATCTTTCCCAACGAGAGAAAAAAGCCGATCTCTTCCTACCTGCATCAAATAAAAATCCAGAACGTAATGGTGTGTTTAGAAAAATTCCGTCAAAAATGAATCCGATGGCAACTGACTTAGGCGTTTGGAATATATTGTTCAACTCTGACTTTCCATTGTCGCAAGAGAGTTTATATAATTTAATTTGCATAAAAGAAGGCGAAGTTTTATGTAAATCTAGAGATGACACACTAAAGAAAAGTATTGCTCTATTTAAAACACCTGGGTTGCGTAACTTAGGTCATTCCGCCCCATATATGCACAATGGACAAATTAGCGATTTACATGCGGTGATTAGCTTTTACCTAGCCATTTCAATCAATACTAGGCAAGGACTGGTTAGAAATCCTGATCAAGACATCGCTAACATCAATATCAAACCAAGCGACATCGGTCCATTAGCAGCATTTTTAATTTCTTTATATGAAGACTATAACTAGCGAGTAATGAATATATTCGTATTAGATCGAAATATTGAAAAATGTGCCCAATATCACTGCGATCAGCATGTTTCAAAAATGATCCTCGAAAGTGTGCAGATGTTATGCACCAGCCTAAACAAAAAAGGCTTTCAAACCCCATATAAATCAACTCACGTAAAACACCCTTGTGTATTATGGGTTGAAGAAAGTTACAGTAATTTTTTATGGCTAAAGAAACTTGCGATCGAACTTAATCGAGAATTTACTTATCGATACGATAGAAACGAAGATCACGCTTCCATTAAAGTCATCAAAAATATTGAAAATCAAAAATTTCCAGATATTGGTCTAACTGAATTTGCACAGGCCATGCCAGATGAGTATAAATTTAAAAATAATCCTGTAAGAGCATATCGCAATTTTTATCGTGGCGAAAAAAGTAAGTTTGCAAAATGGACAAAACGCCCTATACCTAAATGGATGAACAGTCGTAACTAAAAAAAAGCCCTACTATATTGTAGGGCTTCAAAATACGCAGGGGGTTAAATGAAGAATCTGCGTACTAATCCATTATGGATAGTAATTGTTAAAAAATTAATAACATTAGACCAAATACAGCTGTCGTTACTACTGTAAACAACAACAAGTCTGGTAGTAATATATTGTATGCGAATGCATTTTCAGCATTAGTTGTCATGGTTAAATCCTCTAGATTTTAAAGTTATGGGTTAAAAAAGTCCTGCTTAAAACATTGCATCCAAGCTTAGTGTTAGATGGGGCCAACCACATTTAGTTCAAGCTATCGATATGAATCTTTTCTATATGAAAGAATTAATATCTTTATTTGCAATCGGGCTCAAACAGCTCTTTGCTTAATGATTTGCAAATGCTATGCCAATTCCACATTAACAAAGAATTCATATACTTACTCGAGCATACGTTTCACGATTGATATTGCTGCACTTTCATTGTGCGAAAAGTGTTTCATTTTTGAGCAAGCAATAGCCTCTGCTAGCCGAATGCATTCATTTAAGTCTCAAAATTAGATTAGCTAGCGAAAATTAATAAATTATTACCGCGTAATGACGTTTTTATAACAAATGACGTATTGCCGAACAGCAACACAAAATTCTAATACTCAATTACACCTTAAACATAATGTTTGTGGTCTTTGCGCCTCGTACCAGCACGCTGCACAATAACCCCTCTAACCGCATCTTTATTCTTTAGAGGTATTTCTTCATATCCTTGCTTAAGGGCACGCAAATAATAACGGTCATTCTCAATTATAAGCTGACGAAAAATATATTCTTCATCCACCATAGCCAAAACATAGCTTCCACTTTCTACAGCAGCGGCAGAATCGATAATAATGATACAACCGTCTTTAAACTCTGGCTCCATACTGTCACCCATTACACGAAGAGCAAACGGTTCCGAGTTTGCACAGCCTCCATGATCTGACAAATCTGCTTGTAGAATTTGCTGTTTAACTTCGTCTTTTGAATCACTCATCATTGCTATTGTACGTACATGCATACAATCACACTAGAGAACCATCCTTGGGATTTGCTTCCTGACTAAGGCGCTCTTCTTGTTGCAAAGCCCACATGTTGGAATATATGCCATTTTGAGAGAGGAGATCACGATGGTTTCCGGTTTCCACCACACGACCTTGATCAAAAACATAAATTGAGTCAGCATCCACAATAGTAGAAAGTCGATGCGCTATCACCAAAGTAGTCACACCTTTAGTCACTTCTTTCATGGCATTCAGAATCATACTTTCTGATTGCGAATCCAGACTGGATGTGGCCTCATCAAATATAACGATTCGAGGTTTTTTTAATACTGCACGTGCAATCGCTATACGCTGTTTTTCACCTCCCGATAACTTTAAACCTCGTTCACCCACAACTGTTTCATACTGTTGTGGCAATTGTTCAATAAAATCGTGGATATTTGCTAATCGTGCTGCTTGCTCAATTTCTTCTTTACCTGCATCAGGTCTTGCATACTGAATGTTGAAATAAATGCTTTCATTGAACAGCACGGTATCTTGCGGCACCACTGCAATATTTTCATGTAAGCTTTGTTGGGTACATTCACGCACATCCTGCCCATCAATTCGCACTGCACCCTCACTAACGTCATAAAAACGGAAAAGTAGTCGGGCAATCGTTGATTTACCTGCACCCGATGCACCGACTACCGCAACTTTATGACCAGAAGGTATGGTAAATGATACGTCTTTTAGAATTTCCCGATCTTGATTATAAGAAAACGAAACGTGATCGAACTCAATCTGTGCTGCAGTTACATTCAATTGTGTTGCATTTTCAGAATCTTTAATCTCAGTATCTTTTTCTAACAACTTCACCAACATATCCATATCAGCAAGTGAATAAGTGATTTGTCGATACACAATACCTAGCGTATTGAGCGGCACAAACAGTTGCAGCATAAGTGCATTGACTAACACCAAGTCACCTAATGTCATCGAGCCATCTGTCACACCATCGGCAGCAAAAATCATAATAATGGTGACTCCGATCGCAATGATAAAAGCCTGACCAAAATTCAACATCGACATAGTAGTGATACTTTTAACCGCTGCATTTTCCCAATGCGAAAGTGTTTCTCCATAACGCGATAACTCATAACGTTCATTATTAAAATATTTCACCGTTTCATAATTCAACAAACTATCCACTGCAATTGAATTAGCTTGTGAATCCAAGCGGTTCATTTCATGGCGATACTTCATACGCCAATTCGTCACTAGCAAGGTAAAACCAATGTATAAAATCACTGTCGCCAACGTTGCGAAAGAAAACTTCAACGCATAAGCGCCTAGTAAAATCGCTGCTACCAAGCCTAGCTCGACAAAGGTAGGCAAAATGATAAAAACCATATAATTAATGATTGAAGACAGACTTTGCGTACCGCGCTCCAGGTCACGAGTAATTGAACCGGTCTGCCGTTCTAAATGAAAACGCAATGGCAGATTATGTAAATGCTCTAATACACGCGTAGAAAGTTTTTGAATTGCGCGATAGCGCACACGTGCAAATAAAACATCACGTAATTCATTAAACAATGCCGTTGTAAGACGTAAAGCGCCATAAGCCAGCAACAAGCCCAACGGTAATATCAACAAACTCGCTTCTACATCGAGTGTGTCAACAATACGCTTTAAAATGAGTGGAACTGCAACCGTTGCGACCTTGGCAATAATCAAACAACCCAGTGCAATGAGTACGCGCCAGCGGTAGGCCCAAACATACGGAAACATGCGCAATATATTTTTAAAATCGGCACGTTGTTTATGCGGTTCTTCAGTGCGTGGATGAAATGGCATTCTTTTACTTTACTTAATATCGACTCATACGCTCATGTATGAATTTGCATGTAATTTAATTTATTAATCATCTAGAAAAATGATCGCTAAAATACATAAAGCACCAGCCTGAAAACGCCTGCAGGAATCTTCATACTTAAAACGGCTTTATGAAAAAATAAACGGTCGTTTTGAGGCTTAATTTTTTACTATCGATCAATTTTGAACAAAAAATTTATAAAACTTTTCTATCGATTCGATCGAAAGATTTTAAGTCAGATTGAACAAAAAAGGCTTGCAATTTAGCAACCCCACAAACGTTTGGGATATTTTTCGTTAATTTGCATGGTTAAACCGTTTATCCACAGGATTTCCCGCCTAATACACACAAGATGTTGTGCTTGACGGAAATCACACCCCAATTTATAGTATTCCCTGTTCACCGCTGTCCACTTCAGTCTTACCTGAAGCTAATAAAAACAAATCCAAGGGCACGTGAAAAAGGGATTTTAAAACAATAACTTACAATACTAAGCTGAGAGACCAGATGCAGCCAGAACTTACTACTATTGCCAACGAAAAAGCCCCTAACCCAAGTCATGAGAATAATGCACCTACCAAGCTGGAAATTGCTGCCACTGCACCTGGGCAATACCGTGTAATTCGCCGTAACGGCAAAGTCACCAGCTTTGATCGCGAGAAAATCAAGGTTGCCGTTACCAAAGCCTTCCTCGCAGTAGAAGGTGGCCATGCTGCCGCTTCCTCTCGAATTCATGAAATGGTCAATGAAATCTCCGAAACAGTGTTTTATGCACTTTCGCGTAGTCGTCCACAAGGTGGCACCTTCCATATAGAAGATATTCAGGATCAGGTTGAACTGGCATTGATGCGCAGCGAGCACCATAAAATTGCGCGAGCGTATGTCCTATATAGAGAAGAGCGCCATAAAGAACGCGAACAAATTGAAAAAGTAGCACAAGAAACACAGCAAACTAGTGATACACCTAGCCTACACGTAAAGGATGAGGCAGGTGAATTAAATCCACTTGATGTGGAACGTATGGCACGCATGATTGAAGAAGCCTGCATTGCAACAGCTGATGTAGAAGCTAAGCCGATCATTGATGAAACGCTACGTAATTTATATGACGGCATTCCTGAAGATGAAGTGGGCACTGCAGTAACCATGAGCGCACGCACACTAATTGAACAAGAGCCCAACTACACGTATGTAACTGCACGAATATTGCTAGACAGTTTGCGACGTGAAGCACTTAGTTTTGTATACGGTATGCCGTCAGAGGCAACATTCAAAGAAATGGCATATCAGTATGCCGACTACTTTGAAAACTATATTCAAAAGGCAATTAAACTTGAACTGTTAGATGCAAAACTTGCAAGTGAATATGATCTAAAAATATTAGGTAAAGCACTGGATCCAAAACGTGATCACCAATTCACCTATCTTGGCATGCAAACCTTATATGACCGTTACTTTATTCAAAGTGAAGGCACACGCTTTGAATTACCACAAGCATTTTTCATGCGCGTAGCAATGGGCCTTGCGCTAAATGAAGTTGAACGCGAAGCACGCGCAATCGAATTCTATAATTTGTTGTCCTCATTTGATTTCATGAGCTCAACTCCAACCTTGTTTAACTCTGGCACCTTACGCCCACAGTTATCTTCATGTTACTTGACCACTGTGCCGGATGATTTGCACGGTATCTTTGAAGCCATTCAAGACGATGCCATGTTATCTAAATTTGCTGGCGGCCTGGGCAATGATTGGACTCCTGTTCGTTCAATGGGCGCGCACATCAAAGGCACCAATGGTAAATCACAAGGTGTGGTGCCATTTCTTAAAGTTGCCAATGATACTGCAGTGGCCGTGAACCAGGGCGGCAAACGTAAAGGAGCAATGTGCGCCTACTTGGAAACCTGGCACTTAGATGTAGAAGAGTTTTTAGATTTACGAAAAAACACGGGTGATGATCGCCGTCGTACCCATGATATGAATACTGCCAACTGGGTGCCTGATTTATTCATGAAGCGTGTTACAGAAAACAAGCCTTGGACGCTGTTCTCACCACATGAAACACCAGACCTGCATGATCTTAGCGGCAGAGCGTTTGAAGAACGTTATATCGCCTATGAGCAAATGACAGAAACCGGTGAAATTAAAAACTTTAAGAAAGTTCAAGCCGTAGACCTGTGGCGAAAGATGTTAGGTATGTTGTATGAAACAGGCCATCCTTGGATCACATTTAAGGATCCTTGCAACTTACGTTCTCCGCAACAACATGCAGGCGTGGTGCACTCATCAAACTTGTGTACAGAAATTACACTCAATACTACTAAAGATGAGATCGCCGTGTGTAACTTAGGTTCGGTTAATCTTCCTGCACACATTGATGAAAATGGCATTAACCTTAAAAAGTTGAAACAAACTATTTCAACTGCCATGCGCATGTTGGATAACGTAATCGAATATAACTACTACAGCGTAGACAAAGCTAAGCGTTCGAACTTGCGTCATCGCCCTGTAGGTCTGGGCATGATGGGTTTTCAGGATGCATTATATAAACAGAACATCACCTATAGCAGCCAGGAAGCAGTTGAATTCGCTGATCGCTCAATGGAGGCCATCAGTTACTTCGCTATTCAGGCATCAACAGATTTGGCTGAAGAGCGTGGCACTTATGCAACCTTCAAAGGATCATTATGGGATCAAGGTGTTTTGCCAATCGATTCCATCGACTTTTTAGAACAAGGTCGTGGTGATTATCTAAAACAAGATCGTAGTCGCACAATGGATTGGGACAGTTTGCGCCAACGCGTACAAACAACTGGCATGCGCAACTCAAACACAATGGCGATAGCACCCACCGCAACCATCTCAAATATATGTGGTGTCACGCAAAGCATAGAGCCCACCTACCAAAACTTATTTGTTAAATCGAATTTGTCTGGTGAGTTCACCGTCAGCAACCCATATTTAATTGCAGACCTTAAAAAGCGTGACCTTTGGGATGAAGTGATGGCAAATGATCTCAAATATTACGACGGAAGCGTGCAATCGATAGATCGCGTTCCTGAAGATTTAAAAAGTTTATATGCCACTGCCTTTGAAGTGGATCCACGTTGGTTAGTTGAAGCAGCTTCTCGCCGGCAAAAGTGGATCGATCAAGGTCAGTCGTTGAATTTATACATGTCAGAACCCTCTGGGCAAAAGCTAGATAACTTATACAAACTAGCTTGGGTGCGTGGTTTAAAAACTACGTACTACTTGCGTTCCATGGGTGCTACACATGTAGAGAAAAGTACCGTTCAAGGTCGAGAAAGCAAACTGAATGCTGTAAGTAACGCTAGCAGCAATGGCGAAAGCGTTGGCAGCGAAGCACCAAAAGCTTGCTCGATTTTGGATCCAGATTGTGAAGCCTGCCAATAGCAGACATTAAATAGAGGAGAAAGGGATTATGCAAAGCTGGGAAGATCCAATTGCCGATGCGCGCGTCATGACCAGTGCCGCAGCACCTGCTGTATTCACAGAACCAGATGTTGCTCAAGCCAAACCGCCTGCATCTGTGGCAAGCGCTATTGCAGCTAATGCACCATCGACAACACATACATTTGAAGAAGTGGTAGCGAAGCCAACGGATACCGCCATTGTTGAAGCAACAGAAGCACTAAATAAACTACGTGCAGAAGTTGAGGCCGAAGAAGCTCAGTCACAAATTCAAGCTAAAGCTGAGGACAAAGAACGCCATGATGGCGTGACAGGCTTAGAAAGCATTGAAATGGGTGCGAGTCGAATTCAAGTAGATGATAAAAAAATCATCAACTGCCGTGCGGACCTCAATCAACTTGTGCCATTTAAGTATGAATGGGCATGGCAGAAGTATCTCGATGGTTGCGCAAACCATTGGATGCCTCAAGAAGTGAACATGAATGCAGACATCTCACTTTGGAAAAACCCGGATGGTTTAACCGAAGATGAGCGTACTGTAATCAAACGTAACTTGGGCTTTTTCTCTACTGCAGATTCATTGGTAGCCAATAATTTAGTGTTAGCAGTTTACCGCCATATTACCAATCCTGAATGCAGACAGTATTTACTAAGACAAGCATTTGAGGAGGCGGTGCATACACATGCATATCAATATTGCATTCAATCACTCGGCTTAGATGAAGGCGAAGTGTTTAATATGTACCGTGAAGTCCCTTCCGTTGCTAAAAAAGCAGAATGGGCACTGCCATACACAAACAGCTTGGGTGATCCAGATTTTCATACGGGCACATTAGAAGACGATCAACGTTTACTACGTGATTTAATTGCATTTTACGTTGTATTTGAAGGCATCTTCTTCTACGTAGGCTTCGTACAAATTCTTTCCATGGGTCGTCGCAACAAAATGACCGGTGTTGCAGAACAGTTCCAATACATTCTGCGTGACGAATCCATGCATATGAATTTTGGTATTGATGTTATCAATCAAATTAAACTCGAGAACCCACACTTATGGACAGAGGCATTCCAACAAGAAATGATTGAACTCATTAAGAGCGGAGTAGAACTTGAAACAAGATATGCCTACGACACAATGCCTCGCGGTATTTTAGGGCTGAACGCACCAATGTTTGAAGAATATCTACAGTTCATTGCGAATCGTCGTTTCTCACAAATTGGTTTGCCGCAACAATATCAAAATGCAAATAACCCATTCCCTTGGATGTCTGAAATTTTAGACCTCAAGAAAGAAAAGAACTTCTTTGAAACACGTGTTACAGAATACCAAACAGGCGGTGCACTGACTTGGTAATCCATTCTAGGACAAACGTGTTTTAAAAAACCGGCGTTATGGGGCCACCACTATGGTGGTTATATTAAGGGAGCAACCTCTGCTCCCTTTTTTTTATTCTAAAAAGCATCTATAAAATAAACAAAGTTAAAATTATTAACTAATCACTTTTTGCAATAATTCTTGATAGCATCGTTTGGCTCTATCCCCAAACATCGGGTCTTGAGCAAACTCCAGCTTTCTAATAATGTTATTCCAATCCCTGTCGCTGAGCGTTGAGTCTATTACAGGATAAACCGGATTTTCCTCCTTGTTCATGTGTTCTTTTTGTGTGCTGATATAATCTGTTAAATATTTATAAAGCTTTTCTCTATCTTGAGGTTCGCTTGCTGATGCAGCCTGTATCATTTCAATTAGCTTATTCGTTAGCTCGGGTAATTCATCATGTTCATGCAAAAGAAAAACTAATTCATTATGCACTTCATCAAAGTGCTCAAGAACATATTTGTATACAACATCTTCAAGTGGATGATGAATAAAATCTGGATACTCTCGCATATAACGAAGCGAATCTAAGATCAATTCAAGATCGATTCGATCACAATCTTTGAGAAATTTTGCCTGCTGCTCTAGATATTCTAAAAGCATGAAAAAATTTTTATGGTCTTTATGTAACTTTTCCAATATGGGTTGCATAATAATAAGATCAATAATATTTAATTTAAGTTTTTGCTTCTTCCAGCATTTTTTCAATCTTTTCTTCTACTTCCTGCGCAGTATTTTCAAGTATTTTATTATCAGAAAGAGCAGATAAAATGCTTTCAGGCCTGATAAATCCAATCTTAGTAGATGCAAGTTCTGTATAGACAGATATACGACAAGGTAATGCCATATTTAATCACATATCGGCAGAAAGGACTTTAGCCGCCTCCATTGGATTACATACTTCAAATATTTTACATTCTTCTTTAAATGCAACACCCTTGCTACGAAGTGTTTTACCTAGATCATGAATATGTAAAATTCCAAAGCCATTATTTTTTACTGCAACTTCTAAATCACTAACAGCTTGATCAAATGATTTCTCTGTCTCTACTATGTAATACATATTTGGAATTGTTTCAGAAGCATTCATTTCAAAACTCCTTTGACCAACCAAGCCCAAACTCAAATTGGTTCATTTTGATACGAATTTCTTGTGTGGGATCAAATGCACTTGCTCCTTTTACTGAATTATGCAAAGCATGCATTGCTTCAAGATTTATCGCACCCATGTTTTTTGTCTTAATCGTTGCGCCAAGCGTAATATGGTCTTCTACTACACCTGGTGCGAGAATATTAAAAAGAACTTGATCACTATCAATTGGGTTATCAGAATGACTATAACCAAACCGCATTGTGACATCAGGATGAGATTGCCATTGCAGACCTATTTTAAATATATCGATATTATCCCATCCAAAACCGCCACCATTGTCTCCACCTAAACAACTATCCAAATCTGCACCACCCATTCCTGCTGTAGGACAAGCATATAAATTCTGGATATCGTTACTAATTGAATCTACTTCCTCATACCAAATCTTTTGATAATCCGCGACGAATGTAATTTTTTCAAAAAGGTCTATTGCAAATCCCACCCATAGGGTTGGTGGCACATCAAAATCCCCATCTTCTGCAAATAAATCAGAATAGTCATCAAATTCATCCATCCAAATTTTTGAGCGGTAGGAAATTCCAAAATCTGCAGTTCCAATTACATCTTTTACTAATGCACCAATTTGAAAACCTCCACCATAGGAATATTCTTGCCCATTACTGGTTAAATTTGTTGGCATGACTGTGCCACCACTTTCCGCAAACGTTTTGGTAAATCCTGCAAACGTTTCTAGACCATTACTTCGAAAAGATTGAATGGTAAAAATTGGACTAATCCCAACAGAAAACTTTTCAGAAAATTTATGTGCATAAGAGAAATTAAAGAACAGTTGAATAAGATCAACACCCGCGGTACCAGCACC
>JBCCEI010000002.1:0-41455 GCA_039030355.1 Pseudomonadota bacterium
ACGATGGAAAGTGATAAAAACACTACAAAAATACTAGTATTTACGTTTTAAATATATATACTTTGGCGCGTTTACAACTCACATTAATTGTTTGGAGGGAGTATTGATGGCCATCAAACGTAAAGCTACCACTAAACGTCGTACTAAACGTAAGGCGACTAAACGTAAGGCTACTAAGCGTAAATCAACTGCAAAGCGTAAAACCGCTAAGCGCAAGACGAAACGCAAAGTCAAACGTAAAACTACTAAGCGTAAAACCAAACGCAAAACTAAGCGTAAGGCAAAGCGTAAGACCAAACGTAAGGTAAAACGTAAAACTACCAAGCGTAAGACTAAGCGCAAAACTAAACGTAAAGCGAAACGCAAAACTAAGCGTAAAACCGCTAAGCGTAAGACGAAGCGCAAAACTAAGCGTAAAACCGCTAAGCGTAAGACGAAACGCAAAACTAAGCGTAAGACGAAACGTAAAACTAAGCGTAAGACGAAACGTAAAACTAAGCGTAAAACCGCTAAGCGTAAGACCAAGCGCAAAACTAAGCGTAAAGTCAAACGTAAGACTACGAAGCGTAAAACTAAGCGCAAGACTAAACGTCGTTAAACGTAGTTGGATTAAACATCCAAATAAAAAAGGGCTCTTTCAGAGCCCTTTTTTTATGTTTATATTATATTTTAATCAGCTCGCATCATCCCTGATGCGTCTTTTCTATCGTACCTCCATGTACTTAACCTAAAAACAGCTTATAGATAGGATTATCTGACTCATCCCAATAGCGATATCCAAGTTTATTCAAAAATTCAATAAGACGTGGACGCTGAGATTCAGGTACTTGCATGCCCACCAATACTCGACCATATGCTGCACCATGATTGCGATAATGGAATAAACTGATATTCCAATCGTGGCCGATGGTTTCCAAAAATTGTAGCAACGCGCCAGGTCTCTCTGGAAACTCAAAACGAAAAACTATTTCATCCTCAATACTTGCACAATGCCCGCCTACCATATGCCGCAAGTGTAATATCGCCATTTCATTGTCGGAGATATCGAGAGCGGTATAACCATTATCATGCATCGCATTGAGTAATTGCGACTTTTCTTTGTTTGAATCTTCCACTTTCACGCCAACAAAAATATGCGCGTCCGTGTTATCGGCATATCTATAATTAAATTCTGTTATGCCTCGTGCACCTAGCAACCGGCAAAATTTCAAGAAACTGCCCGGTATTTCGGGAATTGTAACGGCAAACAAACATTCACGGCGTTCACCTAATTCTGCGCGCTCTGCAACATGACGCAGACGATCAAAATTGATATTGGCGCCACAATTGATACCGACTAGTGTTTTATCCCTGCATTTTTCACGTGCGATGTATTGTTTGATGCCCGCAAGTGATAAGGCACCCGCAGGTTCTACTAGCGTACGTGTCTCATCAAAAATATCTTTAATACCTGCGCAGATTTCATCGGTTGAAACCAGTAAAACTTCGTCAATTAACTCTTTTGCAATTTCGTAGGTCTTTTCACCAATTTTGCGCACAGCTACACCATCTGCGAATATGCCAACTTGCTCAAGTTCAACGCGTTTATTTGCTTGCAGGGCGGCATGCATCGTTGCGGCATCCTGCGGTTCCACACCAATAATTTTGATTTCCGGTTTGTAATGTTTGATGTACGCCGCCATACCTGCAACCAATCCACCGCCGCCAATAGCGATAAATATCGCATCAATTTTCCCGGGGTGTTGTTTAAGAATTTCCATCGCAACCGTGCCTTGGCCAGCAATTACATCTTCATCGTCATAAGGATGCACATAACACAGCCCTTGCTGCTCGGCTAACTGTAATGAATGTTGATGTGCCTCATCATAAGTGTCGCCATGTAATATCGCTTTACCACCCAATCGCGTAACCGATTCAACTTTGATATTCGGCGTTGTGGTAGGCATTACAATGGTAGCCGGTATGCCGAGTTTGTTTGCAGCCAGCGCCACACCCTGAGCATGATTACCGGCGGATGCCGCAATCACTCCTCGTTTGCGATCGTCGTCAGGCAAATGCGCAATCTTGTTATATGCGCCACGAAGCTTAAATGAAAATACACTTTGCAGATCTTCACGTTTGAGAAAAATATGATTTCCCAATTTTGATGATATGACCTTGGCATGATCAAGTGGCGTTTCGATTGCAACATCATAAACTTTGGAATGCTCAATTTTTGTAATTAAATCTTTATGCACTGGCGTTATTTTTTTACAGAATTTTTTATTGGCTAATTTATAGCCTATGTCGAATATCAATTTTGTTAATTTACGATGCTTTTGGCCACGACTTTGGGTATTATTCAGCAAAACAGCGTTGAACCCCATATGTCTTTAGAAAAAAATAAAGAAATTGCTGCTGAAGCTGCACTCGATTACGTACAAAACAACGATATCGTCGGCGTGGGAACAGGATCGACTGCTAATTACTTCATTGATGGCTTAGCAAAACTAAAAAACAAAATAGATGGTGCCGTAGCAAGCTCTGTAGCGTCCTCTGAGCGATTAAAACAACATGGTATAGAGGTGATTGATGCAAACCAAGTTACTTCGCTTTCTATCTATGTAGATGGCGCAGACGAAACAACAAAACATAAACATCTCATTAAAGGCGGAGGTGGTGCACATACACGTGAAAAAATTGTTGCTGCAATGAGTGAAAAATTTATATGCATAGCCGATGATTCCAAGCTAGTAGATGTTTTAGGTGCGTTTCCATTGCCACTTGAAGTCATTCCAATGGCACGCAGTTATGTTGCAAGAGAATTGGTGAAAATAGGCGGAGCACCAGAGATGCGCGAAAATTTCACTACCGATAATGGTAATGTAATTTTGGATGTGCACAATTTGGAGATTCTCAATCCTGTAGAAATGGAGCAACAACTTAATAATCTCGCCGGTATAGTTACAGTTGGAATTTTTGCACTTCGCCCAGCAGATGTGCTCATTCTTGGCACCGATAAAGGTGCGATTACTTCTTAGAACCTAATCTTCTGAGGAAATCTTATGAAAATTAAACTTTATATTGTAATTTTACTTGGCGTTTCTATTATCAGCTCTGCTATACAGGCTGATAATGCCACTACACAACCTTATGTTTATTTTATCAGCCCCTCGAATGGAGAAGTGATACAAAGCCCCGTATTGGTTAAATTTGGGTTGCGCGGCATGGGGGTGGCACCGGCAGGTATCGATAAAGAAAATACCGGACACCACCATTTGTTAATTAATCTGGAAAACTTACCTGCATTAGACAAACCTATTCCAGCAGACGACCAACACAAACACTTTGGCAAAGGACAAACTGAAGCATATGTAGAACTTGCTCCAGGCACGCACACATTGCAGTTATTGTTTGCCGATTTTTCACACATACCGCATGACCCAGCTGTAGTTTCAAAACCGATTACCATTCATGTAGTGGAGTGAGTCTTTTTGAATTCTTTTCGTCAACGCTTACAACAAGGCGAGGTCCTCCTTAGCACGCTAGTTTCATTACCTAGCCCAGAAATTGTAGAGCTACTTTCAAAATTAGACTTTGATTGGTTATTTATTGATGCTGAGCATGGACCATTTGGCACCTTGGATATGCAACGAATGTTACAGGCATGCAAAGATGATTTTCCTTGCCTAATTCGGGTAGCGAGCAATGATGTAGTAGCCATCAAGCATGCACTGGATATCGGCGCCGCAGGCATTATAGTTCCGCAAATCAATAATGCTGATGAAGCACAAGCTGCAGTACGCGCCGCTAAATACCCAAGTAAAGGTAATCGCGGTGTTGGCTTGGCTCGTGCACATGAATATGGATTGTCCTTTAGCGAATATCTTTCTGATGCAGATCATGACACATGTGTCGTCATTCAAGCAGAAACACCAGGTGCAATTGAAGATATTGAAAATATAGTAAGCATTGATGATGTTGATGCAATTTTGATTGGTCCTTATGACTTATCAGCCAATCTTGGCCATACCGGCGAAATTGAGCATCCCAAAGTTGTTGCAGCAATTAGCAAAGTAGAACATGCATGTAAGCAAGCAAACGTTAAGCTAGGATATTTTGGTGTAAATGCAGCTGCAGTGCTACCTTACAAAGAAAAAGGCTTCACGCTGCTTACAATCGGCGTAGATAGCCTTTTTGTTTTAAATGGTGCACAAACACTTCTTGATGAAATGAAATAAACTCGGCGAACTGATGCAATATGGCACGCGCAATTGAAATTTCAATCAACGAACACCGTATCCGTGTGTATTTGCGCGACACAAACACTGCTGATGCAATATTTACTGCTTTGCCGTTTCAATCCAAAGCACAAACATGGGGTGATGAGGTTTATTTTTCAACACCTATTAGCAATCAAACTCTTGAAGAAGATGCAAAAGATGTCGTGCAGCTAGGAGAACTCGCTTATTGGGTAGAAGGAAATTGCATTGCAATTGGATTTGGCCCAACACCCATTTCCCACGCAGATGAAATTCGACTCGCCGCACGCACTAATATTTGGGCCGACACTGAATATGATTTAACGACTCTCAAGAATGTTCGCAGCGGAGATACAATTAACGTTACTGCTGCCGAATAGTCAGGCTAAGCTCAATTTTCTGCTAAACAATTTGTACACCATAAATGCCACAACAATGCCGCATAGATCAGCTGCAAAATCAATAATGCTAAACATACGGTTTGGTATATATAGGTGTAAAACCTCAATAACCATTCCAAACAAAGCCATCAAAATTGCAGTCACTATATAAGGACTTTTAAAGTTATACGCAAATAATAATAAAATCGACAACACAAAAAATGTTACAAAATGCGCGAGCTTATCTATGTTTTTTATGAATATTAATTGGTTACTCGATCCAGGCACACATGACAGGATAAAGACGCCTATAACGCAGCACCAGAATAAAATTCTCAGCTGTTTTTGTTTGATCCACATGATATGAAAAGCTCAACAAAAACCTTTCGACACAACATGCGCGAGATGGTTTCATCAGACAATTTTAATTTATGCATTTAAGAACTAGATACTTAGTCATCACAGCAACATTGTTCATTGCCTTGATGTTATTCTTTACCTGGCTACCTGTATACATTGAACAATCTCGCAATCGAGTACAAACAAAATCGCTTGCAACTATTTCGAAGCAAAGTAAGCAACTACATCAGTCTTTATTTATTGCAGATTTACATGCTGACTCATTGCTCTGGGATCGCAATTTAAGCAGAAAATCTAATTATGGACACGTAGATATACCTCGTCTTATTGAGGGCAACATCGGGCTACAGGTTTTTTCTGTGGTTACAAAAACACCAAAAAATCTAAATTTATACAAAAATTCAGATCGCACAGATAACATCACTTTACTAGCCTTAGCACAATTATGGCCGCCCAATACCTGGTTTAGCTTGTTTGAACGCGCCCAATATCAAGCAAAGAAATTGCATCGAGCCGCACACAAATCCAAGCAATTCTTTCATATCATCAAGTCACAGAATGATCTAAAACAATATCTACAAAAAAGAAAAGACAATAATCTAATAACTTCAGGATTACTGAGTTTGGAAGGTGCGCATGCGCTTGAGGGTAATATTAAAAACCTAGATCGGTTGTTTGATTCAGGCTACAGGATTATAGGATTTTCACATTTCTTTGATAATGAACTTGGTGGTTCGGCACATGGCATGCTTAAAAGCGGCATCACTGAGTTTGGCAAACAAGTTTTACAACGCATACATGAGCTAGAAATGTTTGTTGATGTCTCCCATGCGTCTCCTAAGTTGATAAATGACATTGTTTTTCTTAGTAAGCGCCCTGTACTGGCTACTCATACAGGGATTCAGTCAGTTTGTTCATCTAAATCGCATCGTAATTTAAAGGATGCGCAGATTGTAAAAATCGCAAATACTGGTGGCCTCATCGGCATAGGATTTTGGCCGACTTCAACTTGCGGCAAAGGCGTTATAGGAATTATTGATTCGATTCGTTATGTCATTGACTTGGTCGGCATTGAGCATGTTGCACTTGGCTCAGACTTTGATGGAAATGTATCAGTACCATTTTCTGCTAAAGATATCTCACAAATTACCCATGCGTTGCTGCAGACCGGTTTCAATCATGGACAAATTGAAAAAATAATGGGCGGGAATATAAAAAATTTATTATTACGCTATCTGCCAGCGCAATGATAATTATTGCGCTTCTTGCATATCTTTCGTGGCGGAATAGTTTTTATCTTTATAGCGGTTATAAACCATTTGCGTTGCAATATCCGATAAATATTTTTCAGGGTTATCATTACAGTGCTTTATCAACAAATCGGTAAGCACGTAAATATCTTCCCCCCAAGTGATGTCATAAACATTTTTGGATGAAAAATTAACACCCGACATAAAGCCGGATAACCAAACTGCGCCCAATTCTTTATGAGCTTCATCTTTAGTTCTCTCGGAAAATTCCGAACACTGAATGTTTCCAAGTCCAATTGCTTCCCAATAACCACCCCCGTAGACTTCAGCAAAACAAAGTGGTGAAACAGACACTGAAATACAAATCAAAAATGCACTTATAATTTTAGTATATTTTTTCATATCAATTATAAATTACACCAAAACGGTGCATTATCTTTTTTGCATTCTTCCTCAGATTCACTTAAAACTTTTTGTTTATAGGCATTAATTTGGTTTGACACTGGAGCACTTAGTAATGTTAGTAATATATATACAACGCCAATCACGAATAGTGCATTCAACGCTATATTCGTAGGTTTATTACTAATTGAAATGACTTTATAACGCAGTAATAAAATCGCAATACCCGCAAGTATTGTAATCAGCACGGCTATCATTAAAAATATAGTTGCCATTACGAACTTAATAACAGGTCAAATTATCACAATTTCTAAATTTCACATTTCATTAAATAGTTTGCTTTAAGATTTCTTGACGAGAAAAAAGAATGGGCACTTAAATCTATTTTTTTCTCCTTAATAAATCCATAAGATTGATATAAGTCAATTGCAGCTAAATTATTCTCATAAACATGCAAGCTTAAACTCTGAAAATCATTTTGCAATGCTCTATTTGCAGCCAAATCTAGTAATTGCCGTGCAATGCCTTGACGACGGTATGCAATGTCTACACCTAATGTGTTGATATACCAACTATTACTAATTTGATTTTCAGAAAAATATCTCATCCATTGAACACGATCCTTACTAAGGATTTTAATCATTTCTGGCTTCAATTCATTTGAGTGCGCATCATAAGAGAATATTAAACCGATAACGTCATTTTTCTGAATTGCCAGATCAACATTTTGATAGGAATAGTCAGGGTCTTCGCCCAACACACGTTGCAAATGCTCGAGCGCAGACCGTTTCGGCATCAATCCATCAAGCAAATACTCAATATGGCCATAGCCAATTGAGTTAATCCAACTAGCAATATGACCGCAATCATGGAGTTCAGCAAACTTATACTGGATTGTCATTGCAAACTATTTTTGCAAATTAATCACGAATAGAGCAAGAGGATATATTACGGAAAAAAATTGCCCGCTTGGATGCGGGCACTTAGTAGTCATGAAAATGCTACATTTATTGGCATGTAGCATAAATAAATTGGCTTTAACGTTTAGAGTACTGTTCTTTCTTACGTGCTTTTCGTAAACCAACTTTTTTGCGTTCAACCTCACGCGCATCGCGAGTGAGAAATCCGTGCTGTCGAAGTGGAGATCGTAATTCTTCGTTATATTTTAACAATGCACGAGCAATGCCTAAGCGAATCGCACCAGCTTGACCATTAGGGCCGCCACCTTTAACCATGACATTTAAGTCAAAATTATTTTCCGTGTCAGTCACTTCAAATGGTTGACGAATAATCATTCTAGAAGTTGGACGACCAAAATAATTATCGTCCGATCGCATATTGATCGTTATATTGCCTGTGCCAGACTTCATATAAACACGTGCAGTGGAACTTTTCCTACGCCCTGTTCCATAAAATTGTTCTTGTGCCATTTACTAAACCTTTAACTCTAAAACTTGTGGTTGTTGTGCTGCATGGTTGTGCTCAGGCCCCGCGTAAACTTTTAATTTTCTAAACATTGCGCGACCAAGAGGGTTTCTAGGCAACATGCCTTTGACAGCAGTTTCTAAAACTCGAGTCGGATGTTTTTCTAACATTTCACCCAATGGCACAGACTTTAAATTTCCAACGTAACCCGTATGCTTTTGATACAACTTTCCTTTTAACTTATTTCCCGTGATGCCAACTTTTTCAGCATTGATCACAACTATGCAGTCACCAGTATCAACATGTGGTGTATAAATTGGCTTATGCTTGCCTTTAAGTCGCTTGGCAATTTCGCTAGCCAAACGTCCGAGAGGTATATCTGTGGCATCTATAAGAAACCAATCTCGTTGGACTTCGGCTGGCTTAGCACTAACAGTGGTCGTGGTTAACATCTTATTTTTTCTACTATTTTATATATCGTTTTGACCGAGTTTTATATCTCGGGAAAGGCGCGAAATACTATCGAACAACGCCTGTCCTGACAAGGAAATCGAGACCATTCAATCGACTCTTTTGGGCTAGATTTAAGGGTTTTGATGGCTGTACTCACTAGGTCAGATACATTTTGGACAAAAAAAAGCGCGGAAACTTGCGTACCGCGCTCAAATCTATGTCTACCAGAAGTAGATGGAGGAGTTCTGAATGTTTTTAAACTATCAGAATATGACTATTTTCTAATATTCTTTTATTAATGTCAACTAACATTGAAGCGAAATGTAGCTAACTACTTCTAATTAGTCGCGATAACTAACCTATTTGAGATAAAGTTTGTATTAAATTTTCAATCTTTCAACAATTTCACCATCAATCAGATGCTTAGAAATAATCTCATCAAGATCCTCTTCATTACTGTAGCGATACCACACGCCTTCTGGATACACCACGGCAACGGGCCCTTCAGAGCAGCGATCCAAGCAGCCTGCTTGATTGACGCGCACCCCACCTTGACCTGAAATACCTAATTTTTTGGTCTTATTTTTCGCATAGCTGCGTAGTTCAGCGGCACCATGATCCTGGCAGCAACTTTTATCCTCACGCTCATTTACACACATAAACAAGTGGCGTTTGTAATACGACATCTCTTCTACTCTTATTCTAATTTCTTATTGCTAATAGCTAAGGCACACTATCCTTTCAACATTCACAACATTGTAGCAAAACGTGCAAACACACAGCATCGATAAAAATATGATCATTCAAGCCAGTGACAACTGCGTGATGTGCGGTTTATGCCTGCCACATTGTCCTACCTATAACGCAGCACAAATTGAATCAGAATCTCCAAGAGGTCGAATTGCTTTAGTGCGTGCACTCTATGAAGAAAAGCTGCCTGCAGATGAAACAGTACAAAATCATTTAAATCATTGTTTGGGCTGTATGAACTGCCAGTATGCGTGCCCTGCAAATGTTGACTATGAAAAAATCATTGACGCTGGACGTGCAAAAACAGCCATTCATGCTAGTTGGCGCAGCAAGCTTAAAAAATCATTTGTATTACTAATTTTGAGCCATACTAAAATTAGGAAATTATTTAAGTATTTGATCTCAGTTATTAAAAGCCTTGGTTTAATAAAGCTAGTTTCAATGTCACGTCTTGTACAACTTTTACCAAGTAAAAGTCTAACTTTTGAAACACCTAACTCTTCTAATACAGGCCCCAAAATTGTTATTTTTCAATCTTGTGCAAATGAATTAATAAATGATCCTACCATTTCAGCTACAACTTCACTTTTAGCAAGATTGGGGTGTGAAATTGTTAGCCAAAATGAAGTTCATTGCTGTGGTGCACTACATCAACACAGCGGTAAATTGGGTACAGCAAAAAAACTCAAACATAAATTTATACACAAAAGCAACAGCATAAAAGTCGATTTCATCGCCTCAATCGCAACAGGATGTGGCGCACAAATCAAACATTATGAAAATGAGATCAATAGTAAAATTATTGATATCAATGAATTGCTATTGACGCAATTGCAGCAAAGTGATTTAAGCTTTCAACCGTTGGCTAAAAAAGTATTTATCCATAAACCATGTACTCTAAAACAAATTGCTATACAAGATGATGTTACAGAACAATTATTAAATTACATCCCAGAAATTGAGTTGCTTCAATTCGATGATCAAGCTGGGTGCTGTGGCGCTGGCGGATTGAATAGTGTTACACATCCCAATCTTGCCAATGATTTAATTGATAACAAAGTAAATGAATTAAATGCTTCTAAAGATACAATTTTAGCTAGCAGTAATATTGGTTGCGCTATACATTTTCAGGCGCGACTTAAACAGGAAAATATACCTGTACAGGTAGTTCACCCTGTCACGCTTTTAGCCCAGCAAATGTTATAATTAATTGATGCGAAATTTAAACTCTACAGATCAGCTCGTTTCTCATATTGACCGAGGTTTGCGAACGTTATTTGCACAGCCAAGCAATAAACCCACCTCTTCTCCTTCTCCAGCGGAGAACATAGATGAGACCCCTGAATTAAATATTGAAGATAAAAAACGTGCCGCACGCTTAATGCGCGTTAACCATGCTGGAGAAATTGCAGCACAGGGTTTGTATCAGGGTCATTCCAGTGTTGTAAAAGACAAAGACGTAAGACAAAAATTTATCGAATCAGCAAAAGAAGAGGAAGCCCATTTAAGCTGGTGCGAATCTCGTCTAAACGAATTAGAAGATCGGCCTAGTGTGTTCGCACCGATATGGTACTTTGGCTCTTTTGCAATAGGCGCTGCAGTTGGTGTACTGGGAGATAAATGGTCACTCGGATTTGTATCCGAAACCGAAAAACAAGTTGTGAAACATCTTGATAAACACCTAGAACGTTTGCCAGAAGATGATCTTAAAAGTAGAGAAATTTTATTAAAAATGCGTGAAGACGAAGCCATGCATGACCAAAAAGCCCAAGCTGCAGGTGCTTATGAACTACCTTTGCCTGCAAAAACTTTAATGAACGCTGTTTCGAAAGTAATGACAAAAACTTCTTATTGGATTTAATAACTTTGGTTTATTCTAATCTTTCTTTGCCTGATGAGAATTGTCTAATCTAATGAGTTAATTCCATAGAAAATCTCACTCATCTCTTTCTTTAACTGTTCTTCTATTTTTCCTTGTTCATTTGAATCAAGATCATGAACACCTTTTCCAAAAATGTAGTCATCAAGATCAAATTCTTTTAATAACATTTTGGTATGAAAAATATTTTCCTGATCTGCATTCATATCGATCATTTGGTACTGATTTTTTGTTTTGTCTGATAAAAAATCCTGAATTGAAGTTATTTCATGGTCTATGTAATGCTTTAATCCCTCGACATCTCGTGTAAATCCACGTACACGATAATCCAAAACCACGATATCTTCGTTAAAGCTATCAATTAAGTAATTTAATGTTTTTAGAGGTGAAACGCGCCCGCAAGTTGAAACATCAATGTCTACTCGAAACGTACTAATTCCATTGTCGGGATGATATTCAGGGTAGGTGTGGGCTGTCACATGGCTTTTATCTAGGTGGCCGACTACAGATTGCTTAATAGATTCTTCGGCCTCCTCAAACTGAGTTTCTTCTTTAGAAAAAATAGCTTCAGCGAGGGCGAGTTCTTCCGAAATCAAACAGGTTACACTCGCTCCTCGTGGCTCATAGTCATAAACCGACATATTTAAAATACTGGCACCAATTCTATTTGTTACTTCTTTAAGTACTGTTTCCAGGCGCGCAGCATTATATTCCTCGTCAACATACTCGAGGTATTCTTGCTGATGAGCAGGCGTATGGGCATAACAAATATCATAAAAGTTAAAGCTCAGTGTCTTTGTGAGATTATTAAAGCCATGTAATTGTATTTTGCTATCACTTAGTTCCATAAAATTTATTCCATATTAAACACAACCAATTAGTCGTTAACCAACCTCGTGGTCATAAGTAATCTCAACATTTGGTCGCAACATCTTTACAACGGAACAATATTTATCTATTGATAGCTCAACTGCACGTTTTACATGCTTCTGATTTAGCTCCTTACCTGCAATTACAAAATGCATGTGGATTTTGCTGAATACAGCCGGAATTTCATCAGCTCGCTCTGCCTCAATATTAATTTCACAACTTGTAACTTTTTGTCTGGACTTCTCTAGAATCTCCACCACATCAAATGCACTGCATCCTCCCAATCCAACTAAAACCATCTCCATGGGCCGCGCGGCAAGATTTCGCCCACCATGGTCTGGAGGACCATCCATAGTGGTTGTATGGCCACTTCCTGTGTGCGCTTCAAAGGTGCGCTCCTCTAACCACTTGATTCGTACTTGCATTACTACCGTTTGACCTTATTTCCTGTCGACATCAGTGAGTTATCTGGCTTAGACTAGCCAAAATAACAATTTCTGAATTTGAGCTTGAACAATCTTAATCCAACTGTATCAACACAGGACACTGTCGTGGAACGTTTTCTAGAACACTGCCATACCAAGCGCTATGCAGCCGGAAACCGCATCATCCATGCAGGCGATCCATCAAACACCCTTTATTACATCACGCATGGCTCTGTGAAGATTATGCTTGAAGATGATACTGGTCATGAAATGGTATTGGCATATCTTAATAAGGGTGACTTCTTTGGCGAGATGGGCCTGTTCGAAGAAAATGAACGCAGTGCATTAGTTATCGCAAAAGAACAATGCGATGTGGCAGAAATTCAGTATTCTAAATTTCGCGAGCTGGTTAAAAGCGACCCCGATATCTTAATGCATATGGCGGGCCAACTTGCCAAACGTTTACGTGACACCAGCCGTAAAGTCATCGACCTTGCATATTTAGATGTGACTGGCCGAGTTGCCCATACCTTACTTGATCTGGCCAAACAGCCCGACGCATTAACCCACCCAGAGGGCATGCAAATTCGTATTACTCGTCAAGAAATTGCCAAAATTGTAGGCTGTTCACGTGAAATGGCTGGAAGAGTACTAAAAGAGTTACAACAGCAGGGTTTAATTTCTGCACATGGAAAAACCATCGTTGTGTATGGTACGCGTTAAGTACGTCACGAAAACTTAAAGACCCAATTAAACCTCATTTAATAACCCATTGTAGTGGCAACTATTTGGGATTCTAAGCTTGCATCACGCCTTTGTTATAATATAACATTTTATCATGTGGCAAAAGCACAAACATAATGCCTGTGTAAAACAAGCACTTCAGAAAGCAGAAAAAATTTGCATTGAAAATAAGTGCAAACTTACACCCACACGTAAAAGAGTATTAGAACTGATTTGGAAAAGTCATAAGCCCATTAAAGCTTACGACTTATTAGCACAATTGAGTTCTGAAGATTTTGTAGAGAAGCCCCCAACAGTGTATCGTGCACTTGATTTCCTAATTGAAAATAATTTAATTCATCGCATCGAAAGTCAGAATACATACATTGGCTGCAATACAAATCATGACACCTCTGACAGCAAATTTTTAATTTGTGACAGCTGTAATGAAGTAGAAGAACTAGTTGAACCAAAATTACAAAGAACATTAAACGAGGTGAGCAAAAAACAAGGTTTTACACCTAGTTTAGTAAATGTTGAAGTTCATGGCATCTGTGCCCAATGTGCACAAAACTAAAATAAGAAATATAAAAACAAATGTTATGCAAACTTTTTTTGACCGAATCGCAATCACCTTATCCAGCATTTGTGTAATACACTGCATTGCATTCCCAATAATAGCGACACTAATCCCAATCTTTGCAACGACACTACATCATGGTAACGCCATGCATGAATTTTGGTTTCATCAGTTCATCTTAATATTTATCTTACCATTCAGCATTATTGCGATGATTGCTGGATTTAATCGACATCGGCAGCTGCTTCCAATTATTATTACCTCAATTGGATTAACATTTCTTGTGTTGATTGCATTATATGCCGGACCGCTCATTACAAATCATATTATCCCGCATGAAAGTGAAAAGGTTTTAACAATAATCGGTGGGATTATTCACGCAGTTGGCCATTTCCTAAATCTCACTGCTACTGGAAATCATCGAATAGCGTGTACTAACCATTAACAAATACGTCTCATGCATATTACCAAGTACTGTATAATTTTAGTTTTTGTATTCCACTCTACCTGCCTACTAGCTGGCTCTGATGACCATCATGACCATAGCCATGACCTCGAAACTGATGAATCCTTATTTGAAGAACATTCTTCTCATGTGCATGGTCACGCAAGCGCTCAAGTTTCTTATGAAAATGGAGTTTTAAATATAAATAAGTCTTTCTCTTCAATAGACATATTTGGGTTTGAACATGAGCCAAAAAATGATGAGCAAAAAATAGCAATTAAGCAGGCTGTAAAGAATTTGGAAATGACCGAAAAACTTTTTAGATTTAATGGCAACTCATGTGAGCTAGAATCAGTAAAAATTGAAAGCGATCTAATTAAAGCTGATGTGGAAAACCATGAAGAGCACCATGACCATGATCACGAACATCACCATGATGAGGAATCATCTGATGACTCTCATTCTGATGTATATGCAAACTATAAATTTAAGTGCGACAACAAAAACATTAATTCCATTGAGTATTCAATCTTTGATTATTTCCCCACTCTTGAAGAACTTGAAGTTCAATATATCGGGAGTGATCATCAAGCGTTATTCAATGCCACACCTACCAATCGTATACAAGAGCTTAATAAATAATTTAAGAACAGAAGGCATTCAATGATTGGTCATGCCTGCTTTGATATTTCTAATATCGAGTTTAATTGGAATAACAGCAAAAAGCCTTTACTGAATATTGCTTCTCTAAAACTTAATCGAGGCGAAAACCTTTTTATCCATGGCCCCAGTGGATGCGGTAAATCAACTTTATTAAATCTTATTACTGGTGTGTTAACCCCTGCTGAAGGTGAAATCAATATACTAGGTACAAATATTCATGCTATGAATCAAAAATCTCGAGATCAGTTTCGTGTCGATCATATAGGTATCATATTTCAACAGTTTAACTTAATCCCTTATCTTAATGTATTTGAGAATATAGCTCTGCCATGCACTTTTTCAAAGAAAAGAAAGCAAATACTTTCCGTTCAAAAACGCGACCTCCTTGAAGAAGCTCAACGTCTACTATTTTCACTTGGCATGGATGATGAAAACATTCTCAGTAAGAATGTGACTGAATTGAGCACAGGTCAACAACAGCGCGTGGCTGCAGCACGTGCATTAATCGGTTCACCTGAAATGATCATCGCAGATGAACCCACGTCCTCTTTAGATCAAGATACTAAAAATGGGTTTCTAGAGCTGTTATTTAACCAAGCAAAACAAAGTAACAGTGCCGTGTTATTTGTAAGTCATGATCTTGAATTATCAAATTTATTCGACAGAACACTCTCTTTCGATGAAATTAATTCTCTAAGCTAATGATTAAAAATATTTTTCAATTAGCATTGAAAAGTTTGCGTTTTCGCAAGATAACCATTGGACTGACTATTCTTTCATTAGCCATAAGCATCGTCTTACTATTTGGTGTAGACATCATTCGTACACAAGCTAAAGAAAATTTTACGAATACTGTAAGTGACACAGATTTAATTGTGGGATCGAGAAGTGGTTCGGTACAGCTACTGTTATATAGTATTTTTCACATAGGAAGTGCAACTAATAATGTTTCATGGAATAGCTACAATAAAATTAAATCTCACCCAAGGGTAAGCTGGTCAGTACCAATTTCTCTAGGGGATTCTCATAAAGGATTTCGAGTAATTGGAACAACGCAAGATATTTTTGAACATTACAGATATGGGAAAGGAAATATTTTACGTTTATCAAGTGGAGAACGATTTTCCGGTTTATATGATGCAGTAATTGGTTCAAAAGTTGCCAATTCACTTGATTATAAAATAACTGACAAAATTGTTATTTCACATGGAATAACGAATGCAGATTTTGCAGAACACAAAGACTCCCCTTTCACAATCACCGGAATTTTAAAACCAACTGGCACGCCATTAGATAGATCTATCCTCATTTCACTTCAAGGACTTGAAGCGTTACATATAGGGTGGGAAACAGGTGCACAGAATAAAAGTGTTGATCAAAATAAGAATATAGATATAGGCGAAGAATCACTTGAGCCTGAGTCCATCACAGCGTTTCTTCTAGGTCTTAAAAGCAAACACGATATATTTTCCATTCGGCGCGGGATAAATGAATTTAATTCAGAACCCTTATTAGCCATCATGCCTGGAATCGCATTGTTAGAGCTATGGAAAGTGGTTGATATTATTGAAAGGACATTACTGGTGATATCAGGGCTTGTCGTGCTAACAAGTTTAATAGGAATTTTCACAGTTATCATCACTAATCTCAATGAAAGACGACGTGAGATGGCGATTCTTCGCTCGGTAGGCGCTTCTCCAAAAACGATATTTTCATTAATGATCATTGAATCTGAAATATTAGTTTTTTTAGGTGTTTTGTTTGGGCTGGCTTTTTTATATTCGTTATTGGCAATGATCAACCCAATCCTATTCAACATCTTTGGATTTAATATTGAACTTGGCCCACCAACTAAGTTCCAAATATTGATGCTAGTTATAATTTTATTAGGAGGGTTTTTAGCTGCACTGTATCCTGCAATTAGCGCTTATCGAAAAACTTTACAAGATGGGCTTACAATACGTTTATGAAGTACATGCAATCTAAAACATATTTTACTTTTCTCGCATCCTTTCTATTTTTTAGTTCTGCTTTATTGGCTAAAGAAGCGCGTTTGCTAGATTGGGGCGACCTAGCCCCTGAAGGTTATTTTGAGTCATTAGAAAAACAACAAAAATCGATGATAGGTGGAATTTTTGATGACTTAGGATTTGGCAATGAGGAAGAAGAAGATGAATCGGAAGAGGTGCAAAAAGCATATGCAGAAATGCAAAGCACTTTACGCGCCGCACCCATCGTAAAAGAATTAAATGGTAAGTACGTAAAAATACCAGGTTACATCGTACCACTTGAATTCGATTTTGATAAAGGCACGTTTTCAGAATTTTTACTTGCACCCTACTTTGGTGCATGTATCCATGTACCTCCACCCCCATCCAATCAAATTGTATACGTGAAATTAGACAAACCTTTAAAACAAAATTGGTTAGATGATGCAGTTTGGGTAACAGGCACAATTACAACTGACAGTGTTGACAGTGAATATGGATTTGCAGGCTACTCGATGAATAATGTAGACCTTGATGTGTACGATGGTGAGTGAGTCCATGGATGGGCAAATATGATGTGCATCAGGGACGATGCAACAAGTTAGAGTTAGGTAATTTCAATAAGAATGCTTCGCAATTGATGGTGCTGAAAGTAACTAACTTTCCTAAGCGGATATCTTCCGATCATTGACGTTAAAATTTATAAAAGCAAATCTCCTTCAATTGGGTGATAAATACTTGCGGATTCAATTAGTGATTTAGCTGTCAAACCAGGCACACCATAAACTTTAGCCGTAACGTTATATTCGGTTTTAATTTTTTCTAGTAATAAGTCAAAGTCGCCATCACCAGACAATAAAATTACGACATCCACGTCTTTTACAGTTTCTAGAATATCGATGGTGATGCCCACATCCCAATCACCTTTGCTGGAACCATCACTACGCTGAATATAGGATTTGAGTTTAATAGTAAATCCAATATGCTCCAGCGCTCGTTGAAATTTATGTTGTTTATCATCACCCCGATCAGTTGCATAAGCATTTGCTGCAACAATTTTGCCTTCAGCGCTTACTTGCTGCCAAAATTTGCGATAATTAAATTGGCGATCAAACACCTCACGTGTGGTGTAATAAATATTTTGTACATCAACAAATATTGCGATAGTTTTCATACTGTTAGCATCAATGTGAAGAAAAGAATTATGCTCATTGCTAATACTATAGTAACGCTATAAAGTGTAACTATTATTTATCTAAATCCTGACTCACTGTCTAGCGACGTATATCTGAATCTTTTCAGCATATAAAGCTTCATTCTTACGCTTCTTATCAGTCTGACCCAGAATAGGGTATCTATACGAGACGTATTTGCGTCAGTCTATATTTAATAACTCACCATAACATTCTAATGTTTGGCAAAAGGAAAACTCACATGGAAGAATTACAACATGTTTTATACAACCCAATTTATTTAATAATGGGCTTATTCTTAGCTTATATCATTTGGAGTAACTTCATACGCAAATGATTTTTTTAGCGCATGGATGCGCGATTACGTAATCCTTCAAGGACGATGCAACAATATAAAGTTTGGCTATCTTTAAATGACCGCTTTTAACCATTAGCAGTTATTAATTTGAAATTTATGTATTATTTGAGTTTGATTCAAACTCGTTTGAAATCATAGCAGCGAGCTAGATTGCAAGAACATCTAGTGCATCAATTCGCATTTATCTAATACTGATCTATGCGCCTTTGGCATCTCTATATTCTGGCTTGCATTCAAATGTAGCTGTCATTTCATCGTTAGTCCAGTTCTTCTGCCACTCTAAACCAAGCTCCATACAAACATCATGATCACGAATACCAGATATACTCATTACTCCATATGTCAAAGGATTGAAGTCGCTATACGATTGAACAAATAGATGCCAACTAATGATTGTTGCTGCTACTGCTGCTATATTCATACTCTATTTTCCTTTGCATATATTAATCAAATGTTATCTACATTATTAATTAAAATAAATACATCCCTGAGCCTCTATAGAGCAGAGATAAACTCACGTAAATACTATGTGTGAGCCCTTGATTTTGTAAATTAAATAATGTCTGCTTTGAGTAGTAAGCATTCATTCTATCAAGAAAATTTCTACTCTGAATCAGCTTATTAAAACTCAAATTTGCACATCCATAGGCTCACTCTGCCTGTTCTGTTTTATAAGGGAACTTAGAAGACCCGTATCTCAACGCAACGGATGCAATTGTTAACAATAAAATGGCTGCGGCAAGCCAAACAATATCCAGCGCATTCAGCTCTTTCATGCCTAAAATTATGAAGCGTGTGATTGCCACTATAGAAATATAAATGGGGTAACGTACAGGCAATTTACCGCTGGTAAAGTAAAGCCCTACCATGGTTAAAATTTCTAAATATATAAATAACAACAAGATATCATGCAACTCAACACGACCTTGTTCGTAGATCACATGCAATTCCTGCCCAATCGCGATTATTGTTGCAAGTGTGATGAGCACTAAACCAATTCGTTCTACTAACAAAATAAAACGCATAATTGGATGTGAATTATTAAGGGTTGGTTTAGGCATGCTTCACCTCAATTCTATATTATAGGCTAGAAAAATAACTCTTTGAGTTTCGCTCCAGGATCTTCTGCCACCATAAATGCCTCGCCAACTAAAAAGGAATTCACACCTTTTTCAATCATGACAGCAACATCTTCTTTTGTATGTATGCCACTTTCTGTAACGACATGGCAATCTTTTGGGATTTTTTCAAGAAGATCATAAGTTGTGTCAAGGGACACATCAAACGTATGAAGATTTCGATTGTTAATGCCAATCATGGTAGGCTCGAGCATGAGCGCCCTGTCCATTTCTTCCAAATTGTGCACTTCTACCAGCACATCTAAACGTAACTCTTTCCCTAGTGAATAAAGCTCGGACATTTGCTCATCATCTAAACATGCTGCTATAAGTAATAAACAGTCCGCATCCACCGCACGCGTTTCATACACTTGGTAGCTGTCGATTATAAAGTCTTTGCGTAAGATAGGCAGAAAGCAGGTCTTACGTGCAAGCTCTAAAATAGTACAAGAACCTTTAAAAAACTCAGTATCAGTTAAAACTGAAACACAGCTTGCACCATTCGATTGATAACTGGTTGCAATTTCCATGGGATTAAAATCTTCACGCAATATACCTTTGCTGGGCGATGCACGTTTTATTTCTGCAATGACACCTGGGCGTTTCGCCTCTTGTGCACCTCGCAAAGCTCTTTCAAATCCTCTTGTACTGGGTGCATCATTTGCCATTTCTTGCATCTTTTGCAATGGCATATGTTGCTTGCGCTCTACTAGTTCGTTTCGTTTATGCTCGATAATCTTATTGAGTATTTCTGGCCTTATTTTTGATGATTCAGTCATTATTAATTATAAAACTATTCGTATATTCAATATAGTGTTGAAACTTATTTTTCGCACCGCCTGATTCGATCGCATCTGCTGCCATACTTACACCTTGTTCGAGATTCTCAGCTTTATCACTTGCGTAAATCGCTGCACCCGCATTCAGTTTTACAATATCTAATGCTGCACCTGGCTGATTGTCAAAAACATCCATTACATACTGCAAACTTTGTTGCACATCCTTTGCAAATACATCGCTCAAACGTCTGGGTTGCAAATCAAATTGCTGTGGAGAAACCGTATAGGTTGTAATTTCACCATCCTTTAATTCTGCAATTTCAGATTCACTACCGATGCTGATTTCATCTAAACCATCATGTGCATGTACGACTAATACATGTTTACTGCCCAAAGACTTTAATACGTTTGCCAATGGCTTTACCCATTGATTACTGAACACTCCTAGAACCTGATGCGGCGCATTCGCTGGATTGGTAAGCGGACCTAGCAAATTAAACATCGTTCGCGTGCTCAATTCTTTGCGTGGACCAATTGCATGTTTCATTGCACTGTGATGTGCAGGCGCAAATAAAAACCCAATGCCTATTTCTTCAATACAGTTTGCAACTTGATCTGGCGTGAGTTGTAAATTGACCCCTGCAGTTTCTAACAAATCGGCACTGCCGCTTTTACTAGAAACAGACCGGTTTCCATGTTTTGCCACACGTGCACCGGCAGCGGCTACTACAAAAGCTGCAGCAGTTGATACATTAAATGTTCCCTTTGAATCTCCACCTGTACCACAAGTATCAACTAAATTTTCAGTATTCACTTCTACTTTGCTGGATAATTCTCGCATTACCGCCGCGGCTGCAGCGAGCTCTTCTACTACTTCACCTTTCATACGCAACGCAACTAATAATCCTGCTACCTGTGCAGGTGTTGCCTCACCAGACATGACTGTTCGCATGACACTCGTCATCTGTTCAGTATTAAGATGATTACCTTCAATTACAGTGTTAATTGCTTGTTGAATATCCATTGCTTAAGTAATTTTAATTTTGCTTCACGAAATTTGTTAATAAATGATGCCCAAAGTCAGTAAGGATTGATTCTGGATGAAATTGCACACCCTCAATTGCAAGTTCTTTATGTCGCACGCCCATAATTTCATCAATTTCACCTGAATCATTTTCTGTCCAGGCAGTGACCTCTAAACAGTCAGGCAGGCTTTGTTTTTCGATTACTAACGAATGATAGCGCGTTGCAGTGAAGGGGTTATCGCATTTTTCAAATACATTGTCATTGTGATGATGCACTAAAGAGGTTTTACCATGCATCACTTGTTTAGCCTTGATTATGTTGCCCCCAAAAGCTTGACCAATGCTTTGATGCCCCAAGCAAACTCCAAGAATGGGGGTTTGCCCACCTAGTTCAGTAATGGTTTCTAACGATATACCTGCTTCATTTGGTGTGCATGGACCAGGAGAAATAACAATGTGATCGGGTTGTAGTGCTTTTATTTCTTTAACAGCAATTTTGTCATTACGAACAACTTTAACTTCCTCGCCAATTTCACCTAGATATTGCACTAAGTTATAGGTAAAGGAGTCGTAATTGTCGATCATTAGTATCATATATGAGTCTTTTTAAGCTTGCTTGCAGGTGCATCTAAATCAAATGCATCTCGCAAAGATTCTTGTAATCGAGCTAACGTATCTTCGGCTTCTTGTAACTGTTTCATAATCTCATCACGACCGGGTGGTTTACGTAGCTCCTTGAGCTTTGCTTGTTTTGCTTCATCAAGATTATTAATCACAATTGCAATAAACAAATTTATTATCACAAATGTCCCAAGCACAACAAAGCTTACAAAATACATCCAGGCATAAGGAGACAATTCCATGCCGGCATACATCACGTCAGTCCAATCTTCCAATGTGGCAATTCTGAATAAGGTTAATAATGAAATACCAACATTACGCCAGTGGGTTGGATCATGTTCATGAAATAAGTGGAAACCCATGATCGCATAGATGTAAAAAATTACACTCATTAATAACATGACATTGGCCATGCCAGGGATCGAGCGTAACAATGTACTTACGATCAGGCGCAATTCTGGCAATGCAGAAATCAAACGCAGTACTCTAAGCAATCTTGCTAAACGCGCAATCATTGCAAATTGGCCTGTAGCCGGTATCAGCGAAAATACAATAATGCTGAAATCAAATAGGTTCCAACCATTTTTAAAATATTTGCTAATTTGTGGAGCAACAGCAGTAATTTTAATGACTGCTTCTAGAATAAATATGCCTAAAATAAACTGATTAAAAAAATGAAATAGGCTTCCATATTTAGAATTCAATTCAGGTGATGTTTCTAGACCCAATATGGCAGCATTCACTATAATTAAGGCGATAATGATTCTGTCAAACCATTTGTTGGCCACAACATTTACACAAAACGTTCTCATCATCTATATCTATTCCCTAGAATTTTAATTTTGCATCATTAAGCGCTAGGTTATTGATGCAGCAACTTGCGCCGCTTTCATCATTGCACCAGCTTTGTTATTTGTTTCAATCCATTCATTCTCAGGTACTGAGTCATAAACAATCCCTGCTCCTGCTTGAATATAAAGTTTTTGATCTTTTACTACAGCAGTACGAATCGCAATTGCAGTATCCATATTTCCATCCCATGATATATAACCTACGGCGCCTGAATAAATACCACGTTTACTAGGTTCAAACTCATCAATAATTTCCATAGCGCGAATTTTGGGTGCGCCACTGACTGTTCCGGCTGGAAATGTTGCTTTTAAGACATCAATCGCATCAAGTTGGCTTGCCAGGCGACCTGTGACATTAGAAACGATATGCATCACATGTGAATATCGCTCGATAATCATCTTATCGGTAAGTTTGACTGATCCTGTTTCTGCCACTCGCCCTACATCGTTGCGCCCCAAGTCGATCAACATCAAGTGTTCTGCCAACTCTTTTGGGTCGGCCAAAAGATCTTGTTCCATTTGTAAATCGTTTTGTGCATCTGTTCCTCGCGGACGTGTTCCTGCGATCGGTCGTACTGTGACTTCTTCGTCTTCCAGACGCACTAATATTTCAGGAGATGAGCCAACGATGTAAAAATCATCCAGGTTCATGTAATACATGTATGGAGAAGGGTTTAAACTACGCAAACTACGATAAAGGTTTATGGGTGGTGCAGTAAATTCTGTACTTTGTCGTTGAGATAAAACAACTTGCATCACATCACCCGCACGTATGTACTCACGTGTTTCATTTACAGCTTTTTTGAACTTACTTTCAGTAAACTCTGTAATAAAATTTACAGGTTTGGATTCTTCAAATTTAGAGATTGTTGGAATGGGTTGCTGCAAGTTTTCTGCAAGCTCCTTTAACCTATGTTTACCTTGTTCAAGTGCCAGTGTATTGCTTGGGTCGACATGAACAATTAAAAATATTTTGCCACTTAAACTATCAAACACAACTAGTTCTTTTGAAACCATCAGAAAGATGTCAGGAGTTTTCAAAACATCTGGTTTTGCCTCACCTTTTAATCGAGGTTCAATGTACTGAATGGTTTCGTAGCCAAAATAACCTACCATACCACCTGTAAAACGCGGTAATTCGGGAATTTCTGGCACGTTATATTGTTGTATAAAAGTTTGAATCCAAGTTAATGGATTCTCTACTTCTTCTTGTTTGTTTGAACCATCACCTAACTCATGCAGCACTGTATTACCAAATACTTTTACGCGTTCTGCGCATGACAAACCAATAAATGAATATCGTCCCCAGCGTTCCCCACCTTGAACCGATTCAAATAAGTAGGTATATGGTTGATGTGCAAGTTTTAAATACGCACTTAATGGCGTATCAAGATCTGCCAACACTTCGTGTACCAAAGGGATACACGTGTAGCCTTGGCTTTTTAGTAAATCAAATTGTTCGGAATCCATATCATCTCCAGAATTTTATATTCTCTCAGATTAGAACCATCCAAGTTCTATCTGAAGAAAAATAGCATGTAATAAACGTCGGTGTTGAATTAGCAACGCCAACGAAGATACTCAGCTATTCCATCCTGAAAAGTCATGCTCATCGAAGACAATTCCTTAGTTTGTATTAATTAAATATTGCGGCACTTCCGCGACGGAGTCGATTATATAGTCTGCGCCCAAAGCATCAACTCCTTTGCCCTGATGATATCCATATCGGACGCAAAATGACTGCATATTTGCTGCATTGGCTGCTTTCATGTCACTTGCAGAGTCCCCCACCATCACGGCTTGAAATGGACTAAGATCCGCTTGTTTGAGCACAGTTTGTAAAACTTGAGGGTCTGGCTTTTTGACTGCTAAATCATCCCCACAAATCAGATATTCAAAAAATCCATCAATCTCAAAAGCTCGTAAAAGTGGTGGAGTAAATCGCCTAGGTTTATTCGTTACACATGCAAGCATATAGCCACGCTCATGCAACTCGGTTAATCCTTCTAACGCACCAGCATACATTGTGCTTTGAACATTGATATGCTCAGCATATAAATCAAAAAATAATTGTTGTGCTTGTTTGAATAATGTTGCAGGTGGCTCCCCGCTAACCTCTCCCGTTAAGGCACGTTTGATTAATCGCATTGCGCCATTACCCATCCAATCTCGAACTTGTGCAATATCTTGCGTAGGTAGATCTAATTGCAACAACATTTTGTTTAAACTAATCGCAATGTCGGGCGCACTGTCGACTAATGTGCCATCCAAATCAAACATCACGCAACGTGTTTGCGCTAGAATTTTATTCGACACGGAAATTTTAGGAAGTAACTTTTGAAGTGTTAGCTAGTTCATTGCGCATTTTAGCGATCGTGCCTACGTAATCTTTAGTATTGAATATAGCCGAACCGGCCACAAACGTATCCGCACCGGCAGCTTTAATTTCAGCAATGTTATCTATTTTCACACCACCATCGATTTCTAGTCGAATGGGCATACCTGAAGCATCAATCAGTTTTCTTGCTTGTTTAAGTTTTTTTAACACAGCAGGGATAAATTGTTGGCCACCAAACCCAGGGTTCACGGACATCAACAAAACCATATCAATTTTATCGAGCACGTATTCAAGCTGATCCAATGGTGTTGCAGGATTAAACACCAGACCAGATTTGCAGCCTTGGTCACGTATCAGTTGTAAGCTGCGATCGATATGCTCAGAACCTTCAGGATGGAATGTGATGTAACTTGCACCGGCCGCAGCAAAGTCAGAAATTAATCGATCAACTGGCTTAACCATTAGATGCACATCAATAGGCGCTTGAATTCCGTAATCACATAGCGCCTTACAAATAACAGGACCAAACGTTAAGTTAGGAACATAGTGATTATCCATTACATCAAAATGGACAATATCCGCGCCAGCATCCAATACTGCGTTTACCTCTTCTCCCAAACGTGCAAAATCCGCTGAGAGAATTGAGGGCGCGATCCAATCATTGTTCTGATTTGTTGACATAATTTAACTGTTACTAAGCTAAATGAGGCTCGCACTTTAGCTCATCAGCATGTAATTTGCAGCAAAGTTCCAGTAAACTTTATCTGTATATAAGGACGCACCATCAATAATTCTGGATTAAAAGAGAAATAAATAATGGATCTACAGCCGTACTACTATCCAGCTGCAGTTGCAGCCCACTTACTATCCGCGGTTATCTGGGTTGGCGGAATGTTTTTTGCATATATTTCATTACGCCCCGCAGCAGCAAAAGCGCTGGAGATGCCACAGCGGTTGAAGTTGTGGAAAAGAACACTTTCCAGTTTTTTCTTTTGGGTCTGGCTATGTGTACTCACTTTACCGTTAACCGGATATTGGATGATTGTGACACATTACGGCGGCATGGCTCGCGTCGGATGGCACATTCATCTCATGCAAGTACTTGGTGTAATTATGATTCTAATTTTCTTGCGTGTATTTTTCGCACCATTTCGTCGTATGTGCAAAGCTGTAAAACAAGAAAACTTTCAACTCGCCAGTGAGCACCTTGCACAGGTACGTAAATTTATTGGTATAAATTTATTGCTAGGTGTGATTGTTATAATCGTAGCAGGTGGGCTACGTTACATCGCAACGTAGCTTTTTCACCTAAAGTTCCTAAATAAACGCTGATTCATTTGCAGCCAAGAGACGCGTAATACGCGGCTAAGTTTGCAATATCTTCGTCGCTGAGGTTCGCAGCCATGGGAGACATTTGCGCGTTTTCTCTTGTGCCATCACGATATGCTTTTAACTGTGCCACGAGATATTCCTCTTTTTGTCCAGCAAGGTTTGGCCAAATACCTGTTGGACTAATGCCTTCGCCGCCATGACATGCTGCACAAGTTACAGACTTTTGTTTTCCTGCAGCTGCATCACCTGCATGCACATTGATGGGTGAAATTAATAAAAATATACTGATCAAAGTAAAGAACTGCTTCATTTATTATTCTCCGCTAAAATGAAATTAAATCATGTCTAAATTAGATCACTCATATAGAATTATAGTTCATGAGTAGTCTATATTTTGCATAGATTGACTTAATTATCCATTGTCCAATTGTGGAATGTGGTCGTTATCCGAGGTATTAGCACGCAAATTTCGTGTTACATACATCAACACCATCAACACGGATAATAGAAGCATTGTACCCATTAATAGAGCGTAATCTTCCAATTGCAGAAGTGAATACAACACGGCGTACAGTGCAGCTAACAATACAAATATAACCATCGCTTTGGACCATTTTTTAAGTGCTGCGGCTGTGTAAAGCGTAATGAGTCCAATATTTACCGATGCCGCAATTATATATGCATTTAAAAATGCAGTATGTTCCGCTATTGAGAGTAAAACAAAATAGAATATCGAGAGTGTCACGCCAATTAAGCCATACTGTACATAGTGTAGGCGTACTTGTGTCGTCAGTTCAAAAATTAAAAATGTAAGAAATGTTAAACACACAAACAAAATTCCATATTTAACTGCTCTTGTCATTTTTGAATATAAAAATACCGGCTCAAACAAATCAACTCCTGCAATAAATTCACTCAAGTTATACTCTTGAGCTGAGATCCCACTTGCAGATGTCACCCATGTTTGTGGAAAGTTACGCGCTAAATGAGAAATTGACCAGGATGAGGTGAAACCGTTATCACTAATTTCATATTCAGATGGTAATGTCATACCCTGAAAACTTGGATGAGGCCATGACGATTGCATATTCACTTTAGTAACCTTACCAAGTGGTGCAAACCGGAAACCCTGGCTTCCATTAACTGAAATTATTGTATGAAACTGATGCTGCTCAGCCGCACCATCTAAACGTGCTAATTTTGCATGAAAACCATGGCTTAATAGTTTTGTTAATTTTGTTCCAGGAGAATAATCAACATCTTCGCCATTCCAATCCAGCTCCGAGACCGAATTAATAGCTCGCGTATCCGATAAACCTAAAACGAGATAAGCCTTGTCCCACTCAACACGATGAATATGGTCAGATAAACTCAGCACATCTAATCGACCAAAGCTTCCGTTTAAAGATAGATTCGCCTGATAAACCAAAGATTTGTAGATGCCACGTTTGCGATGTTGTTCATCAAGCTCAACATCAATATTTAAATCGTTTGGAAGATGTACTGAATATAACGTTACATATTTTGTTTTAGTTTTAATTTTTTCTTTTCCATTTTCATCTTTTATTGTTACGTTTGTGACATGTTTTTCTATAAATGGCACCACAAGAATTGGCGCTTGAATGATTTGTTGGCCACCCCAGGTTCTTCCTATGTCGGATAGCACATTTCGATATAAACCATCTCTCTCTTTAACAACACCTTGCATCATGCCTAGTGGAATTAGCATGACAAGTGCGATGAACCCAACGATGATGCCACGGATTGTTAAATTCTGGTTAATACGTTGAAACACATCAGTGATTGCATTCTCTTTTGCCATAGCGGAATTTCCTAATCTAATAAATTTGCGAAATACCCAAACGAGTAAAAATACGAACCCTGCCAAACAAACAAGCATGAACAATAAAAACAGGAATCCATAAATCATTTGAGCCACAAAAAAACGTGTAATTTTTAGAATGCTAGATCAAGAATGTGGCAACAAACTGCCTTGATAATGAAAGATTATGCAGCGCTGCTTTTCCTATAACAGCGACGACGAATGGGTATAAAATGAAGACAAGCTGAGCAATTGGTTTTGATAAAAAATGATGTGAAATGGCCCACCACAGCTAGGCGAAGAAACAGGGCATTTTAGCAATTTCTGTTGGAAATTCAGTCAATTAGGCACTCTAATCCTATGTATGTACCCGTCAAACATAAGTAATGAGTACAATATAACCAAGGACTACGTTCTAATGCCTAAATTACTGATCAAAATTAACGCTCAAATCTTTATCTCATATTTTGTTACTGCTGCATTGATGTGTTTTCTATTTACAGTCTCCGCATCCTCTGTATTAGCAAATATGGTATTGAGTGAAGCAATTATCCATTTCGAACCAGGCAAACCACTACGCAAAGATATTGAAGTAGAAAATCCAAGTGCAGAGAACTTATACATCGAAATTACACCTGCGATTGTAAATGAACCCGGTACACATCAAGAGCATCGTGTAGCAATTGTTGACCCACGCGAATCAGGACTACTAGTAACCCCTAATAAACTTGTAATTCCACCTGGTGGTAGAAAGCTAGTTCGTTTGGTATCCCTACAACCTTTAGGTGAAATGGAACGCGTATATCGAGTAACTTTTAAACCTGTTGTAGGCGATTTAGAGGCTGAACATATTGGCGTGAAAATATTAGTAGGTTATGAAGTATTGGTACTAATGCAACCAGCAGAACCGGATCCAAATTTAATTGCTAGCCGATCAGGAAACACGATTTCTTTCCAGAATAAAGGCAATACAAATGTTTTATTACGCGAAGGGAAACAATGTCCAGATGGGGTGGCATCCGACTCAGAGAAATGTGAACGCCTTGCAGGTAAGCGTTTATATCCTGGAAACAACTGGTCCGTGAACTTACCATTTAACAAAGCCGTTGATTACCAAATGAGTATAGGTACGAAGAACTCAGTCAAAACATATAAGTAATCCCCTTAGTCTATTAATCGAACATAGCTTATGCAGAATAAACTGCACCGCTTTGTTAACTTTGCTAGTTTGTTTTTGCAGGCAGTATTTCTGCTATGCATAGCACTTTGCCCACAATTTCTTTTCGCCGAAGAAAAAATAAAAATTCGCGTTAAAGACACACCTCCTCCTGGGTTTGAGGATCTAGTTCAACCCCAGACGACGGAAGTTGATGTGATATATGGAGATGAAAAGTTAGGTACTACACTTGCTACGTTCACACCAGATAGTATTGAATTATTCTCACCACAGGAGGTAGTCGAACTCATTCCACATTTATTAAATCCAGAAATTATCGCCCAAAATTTAACTGGGCAATTAAACACAAATGCAAATGCAGTATGTGTATCAGAGTTGCAGAGAAAATGCGGCATTATTGAGCCCAATATCGCAGGAGTAATTTTTGATGAGAGTCGATTTCATCTTCATGTTTTTGTGAATAAGCTTCAATTGCAGCCTCAAGGCATTGTCTCTAACAAATTTTTACCGAAAATTAAAACGCCTAAATTTTCTAGCACAAGTTCCTTCTCAAGCAGCTTCAGTGGAGAAGACGGAAATAATTCATATACCAGTGGCGCGAGCCATATTTTTTCTCATGGTCAGTCACGGCTACAAACGATATGGGATTACTCTGATACGCGTAATTTCAATTTAGAGGCTTTTTCCTTTAAAAATGATAATGCGGGTTCAGCTAAAGAACTTGGTTACTATGAATCAGATACACAATTTAGTTCCTTTACCAATACATTGGATATTGTCGGTGCCCGTATCTATGGATCTACACGTACACGAGCAGATTTAGACTACTCTCAAGCCACAGAAATATTTTTATTCTTAAATTCTCGTAGTCAGGTTGAAGTATTTAGGGAAGAGAAACTCATTGATGGTGGAATATATGACACGGGGAATCAACAGCTAAATACTTTGCGTCTACCATCAGGTTCATACCCTATTACGCTTCGCATCACAGATTCAGCAGGAACGGTAAGAGAAGAAGAATACTTTTTTGTAAAAACTTCAATTCTGGCACCTCTTGACCAACCATTGCACTATTTTGAAGTTGGTTTACTAGAAAAAGATACATCAAATAATGACCTACCCAGTCTTTCAGATAGTGAACTTTTTCGCCTTGGAACTGCATACAGGCTAAGCAATAATTTTGGTGCATCGGCAGAACTATTACATTCAAAAGACACATCTATTTTGCAAGGAGGCGTCGCTTACTTTGGATCTGGATATGTATTACAGAATAACACTATGTTTGGCGCTGATGGAGAGCGGGGAATTCAACTTTTGGGACAGTTCCGGTTTAAAGATATTTCGTTAAATATGGATTATCGACAAATTGAATCTAACGTAGAAGAATTTGATGAAATAGAAGTTCGCATTCTTCCTGAAGATTTCAGCCAGGGAAATATCTCTGCCAGTATCCCTTTATCACGCGGTAATTTAATTGTAAGAACACAATATCGTGACAGAAAAGCTGAAGAAGCAAGTACATCATATGGATTAGATTATCGTTATCCTCTTTTTTATCGAAATCGATATTCTATTGAGGCCAATTTAAGTACATTTTACGAAGAAAGCGATTATAATTTTCAAGCAGGTTTACGTATTACAAAAACACAACCTGGTCAAAATTTTAGTGTCCGCCCAAGGTATTTGCTCACAAAAAATAATGACGATACCGATCAAGGGTTTGTATTGTTTGCGAACGCTAACAAAAGTATAGAAGACCCTTCCTATGGCGAATTATCTGTTGGTACTTTCTTGTCGGAAGAGTTAGAACGCTCCACGTTTGGCGTAAGAGGTGAAAATATATCTTCATTCGGAAGAATTGATACACAGTTTGAGCATGTTAATGATAATGAGCGTGGAAGCTATTTACGCTATAGAGGCAATCAAAATACAAATCTTTTAACCAACGATGGTCAAATTGCGTTTGGAGGCGAAAGAAATACAAATAGTGGAGTCATCCTTGACATCAAAGGTCAAAATAAAAATGAGCCGTTTGAAATATATGTTGATGGGCAACCTAAAGGTACGGCAAAAGTTGGTAAAAAAACCGTTTTAGCATTAGCTGCCTTTAAAACTTACAACATCTCTATACGATCAAATAGTGACGAACTATTACATTTTGACGAAGGTATCAACAAAGTCACCTTATACCCTGGCAATGTAGAAACACTTGTTTACGTAGTAAACCCAATTACTGTTCTTATTACTCGAGTCAATTTAATCGACGGCACGCCTGCTTCTAGATTACGAATAGAAAATGCTATTGGCTATGCCGTTACAGATCAGGATGGATGGTTACAAGCAGAGATATCCGGAAATGACCCACTTAAATTAACAAAAAGCGGGAATTTAGCTTGTACCATTGAATTACCTGAGCTTGAGATAAAAAATGGTGTTGCGTTTATAGATGAGTTGATCTGCAAAAAATAAATTTTTATTCTGGACCTACCACAAGCACTAAGCTTCCACGATAACGTCCCGCGGGCAATTGGGACAAATTTGATTCAGCAACGAGTACAGTTATATTTGCGTTGGGTCGACCGCAAGGCCGACGAATTCCACTTCCCCTTCGTGCACGCAGCCCACCCAGTGCTTGCCCTGGATTTAACTCTTGCGCGCCATTAGGTCGGCGGCGATCATTGTAAAAAACTCTAAAAGGTAGATTTACACCAGCATCAGAAAGAACAAATGAATTCCCAGAACCTTGTCCATATGCAGTGATCTGATAAGGCCCACGAGGGCGCACTGCAACACATAAATTTGCATTGGCGCGTATAGAACCAGCACCTAGCACCCACCTACCCAAATTAAAGTCCTGTAAACCATAAATTCGAATAACTGCAGATGCAGATACAGATATACAAAACAACAGTAATGCGATTAGCAAGCACTTCAGATGCTTGATCATAATGTGTATCTTGTATTTAAGGATGACTAAGATTAGTCGGGAATCACAAGGAGTGTCAATGTACCTGAGTAGGCACCGCCTACGGCGGAGGATAATTCAGTATCTGGGATTTCAATCTGGACATTTGCGTTATTGACACAAATTCCAAATATGGCAGCAAGAATCACGTGGAAAGCGGTCTCTACTTGACCATGTTCTATTAAACCTGGTGTGAGCTGCTGAGTACCAGCTATTCCAGTTTGATCATTCCAATATACGTTATAGTTTATTTGATCTATTCCATTAGATAATGTGAAGGCAGCAGGATCAAAGCCATCACCATCACCTGCGGCACGGATCCCGTAGGTGCCAAAGTTAGAAGTTTTTGCCACACACACATCATCATTGTCGATTAGCGTTCCATCACCAACACGCCAGACACCAAAATTAAAATCACGTAGCCCAGTGATAATGATCGCTCGATTAACTGCAATGCCAATTTCAATAGTTCCACTCGAAGTGGGTCCGAATGTACCTTGTGTCGCGGCTTGCAAATTCGAAAACGAGGCTAAAGAGACAATCAAAAAAGTCGCAATTAGAGGATTGTGTATCAGCAATCTCTTTATCATCGATATGAAGCTTATTTTTCTTATCATTCTTAAGTTGTAAAGCGCCAACAGTAAATCACTGTCAGCGCTCATACAGTTTCTTGAAACGTTAAGCTTTAACTTATCTAGGAGAAACTAGAATAGTTACAACGTCAGAGTAAGTACCTGCACCAACAACATCTAAGTTAGCAGCAGGAACTACAATATCAATTGAAGACTGAGGTGTACCACCACAAGTTGGGGACGCAGTGTCTGCATTGTCAAATGTTGTGTTCACTTGACCAGATAGCATTGCTGCTGAACTGTTACCGTCGTTATAACTTACGTTATAAACTACTAAACCTGATGGACCGTTAAGCTGAAATTCGTTCGCGCCGCCAGGGTTAGAACTCGTCATCGTTACATCATAGTTACCTGTAGGGTTATTTGTATATACACATGCAGTGCTGCTGCCTGTGAAATCATTTCCAGGAACGTGTGAACCAGTGATATCTTGTAAAGCAGTAATCTGAATTTGATCTCCAACCGTTACATCGATATCAATATCACCTTGAGAGGTCCCACCCAAAGTACCTTGGGTTGCAGCAATTGCACTACCGCTAACGGCCATTGTGCCTGCAATAATTAATCCTTTAACTAATTTCTTCATTTCCATTATTTAAGTTCCTATTTAGTCGTTAAAAATCTTCCCAATTCCATATGGGTGTTAAAATCCTTTTAGCTGTTAAGTTCCCTACAAGCGGGTTCAAATCACAGATCAATGAGCTAAAGTATATCTTTAATAATTCATTTGGATCGTCGCGCCCGATGGAATAAAGCGCTTTAGTTACAAGAGGTTACGTGATTTGCTAAAGTGATGATGCAGGTCAAAAAGTGACAATTTTGGTCTCAAATTCAGACGATTTTAGGTATCAAAATTTAGTAATTTGGATTTATTTAAGCATTACAGAGGATTAAAAACTTGGATACTTTGATTAAAGACCTTGGCGCTTTGCGCATTTCGCTATTTGTGCTCGCGGCCATGGCTGTTATTCTTCGTCCTTCCCCTGGCGCGTATGCAGCACGCTCAGGCATTGAAGTTATCCCTACACTTGTAGCACCTGCAATGACACCATTAATATTTATGGTGCTAATGTTTGATTTCATGATGTGTCGCATACGTATGTCTGATGAACAACAACGAAGTAAATTTCGCAGAATCAGCTATATCGAATTAACGGTTGCACTTTTGTTATTCTTAATTTGGTTGCCATACTTTGTTGCCATTGGAAATTAAACTTTAATCTATAACTTTTCTCATACATGCTTAACTATATTTGGTTTAGCTTTTTCATTGCTGCATTTTTAAGCTGCCTTTTCCAATTATTTGTCAGAGACAACAGCGCCATTTTTGCGCAGGTGGTGCAGGCCACTTTTGATATGGCCTCTTTAAGCGTTGAGATAGCACTTGGCTTGGTTGGCGTGCTTTGTCTTTGGCTAGGATTTTTCACAATTGCCGAACGTGCGGGATTTGTCGAACTGCTTACCAAAGCATTTCGACCTTTATTTAAAAAGCTCATGCCAGAAGTGCCCAACAATCATCCTGCAATTGGGTCGGTTACCATGAACATGGCAGCCAACATGCTTGGGTTAGATAACGCGGCTACTCCACTTGGCTTAAAAGCCATGCAAGACTTGCAAGAACTCAACCCTGAAAAAGAAACGGCAAGTAATGCACAAATATTATTTTTAGTACTCAATACATCTTCTGTTACATTATTACCAGTAACCATTTTTCTATTTCGTGCGCAGCAAGGCTCAACTGACCCAACTGCGGTATTCATTCCTATTCTACTTGCAACGTGCTGCTCTACGCTTGCAGGTATATTAATTGTCGCCTTTATCCAACGACTGAATATCTTTAATAAAACTGTTTTACTTTATATGGTGGCATTCGCAGCATTAATTGGAATCCTATTAGCTTATCTTTTGAGCAATAACGCAAACTCACTCGCAGAGCGCTCAAGTTTATTGGGTAATCTACTCTTGCTACTCATTATGATTTCTTTTTTGGTAATGGGTTTTTTGCGTAAAGTTAATGTCTATGACGCCTTCATTGATGGCGCAAAACAAGGTTTTGATGTTGCGCTGAAAATAATTCCATACTTAGTCGCCATGTTGGTTGCTATTGGCGTGCTACGTGCAAGCTTGGTGCTAGATGCCCTGCTTTTAGGTATTGAAAAAGTGGTAGTTGCATTTGGGCTGAATTCTGATTTCATTGCAGCATTACCCACTGCACTTATGCGCCCGTTTTCAGGCAGTGGCGCACGTGCGATGCTACTAGAAACAATGAATAACTATGGTGTCGATTCATTTGCCGCTAATGTGGCCGCCATAGTTCAAGGCAGCACAGAAACCACTTTTTATGTGCTAGCAATCTATTTTGGTAGTGTCGGAATCAAACGTGTACGCCATGCAATTGGTTGCGGTTTATTTGCTGATTTTGTAGGAATTATCACCGCCATACTTTTAGGCTATTGGTTCTTTACTTGATTTCATTCGCAGAACTTCATAATCAGCATATAACCGTTGGCTTTGGTTTACATAATTTCAATACGTCTCATGAACAACTACTAAACAGTATTGGATAGATCACGTGAATTTTATTGCTACTAGCACACCCTTTTTCGCTTTACAAAATATGGGTTGGAAGTGAAACGAAAGTTTACTTGTGGGTACTTCTACCCTTTGTGTTACATTTTTTATTATTTACAGTGTTTGGACAAGATCTCAGCACGAGCAAATCTTTGGCTACCTTTCTAACCAGAAACTCTAGATTTAGGTAAGCTGATACTCAGCAGAATGAATGCTGCAATTGCTGAAAGCAGTGATCCAACTAAAATGCCTAATCGGTCCCCAATAAAGTATTGACCGCTGCCATGCTCAAAGGCTAAGCCTGCTATGAAGAGGCTCATTGTAAAACCTATACCACACGCAAATGCCACTCCAAGTATTTGAAACCAGTTAACATCTTTTGGAAGTTTGACCATTCCAACAACTACAGCAACACCGACAAATAAAAGAATGCCTACAGGCTTACCAACAAACAAACCTGCTATTACACCCAACGTAACTTGATGGGTTAAATCACTGAGAGTTATGCCCGATAAAGTGAGACCTGCATTTGCAAATGCAAAAATTGGAAGAATAGCAAATGCGACCGGCCCATGAAGATTATGCTCAAGCCCTTTCAAAGGGGAATTATTTTGCTTATCCCTCATTGGAATACAGAATGCAATTAATACGCCTGCTAGCGTAGCATGAACACCAGACTTTAAAACAGCAATCCACAGTACAATACCTAATAGTATGTAACTCGATGTACGTGTCACACCTAGAATATTCATAGTTATAGCGATGACTAATGCAAAGGCACCAATAAATAATGCAGATAGGGATAGATCACCAGAATAAAAAATAGCGATGATGACGATCGCTGCTAAATCATCAAAAATTGCAAGTGTAAGCAGAAATACTTTTAATGCGATTGGTACACGGCTGCCAAAAACACCGAGCAACGCTAATGCAAATGCAATATCAGTTGCCACCGGTATGGCCCAACCATCTAATGCGATGGGGTCATTCCAATTCATCCATGCATAAATCGTTGCCGGAACAATCATTCCACCTAATGCACCCATACCAGGCAATACAATTTGCGATATGGATGACAGCTCCCCTTCGATAAATTCTCTTTTTATTTCTAGCCCAATCAAAAAGAAAAAAATCGCCATCAACCCGTCATTAATCCAAAGTAATAATGGCTTATTTATTACCAGTTCGCCTACTTGAACAGATACGGTCGTATCAAGAAGTGCATTATAAAGATGTTGTAGAGGTGAATTAGCAACCAGCAATGCAATAACTGCTGCGATGAGCAAAAGAATGCCGCCTGCAGATTCTAGCTTCATCAAGCTGTGCAATGATAAAGATATAGATGAAGAATTAATTTGCTTATTCATACATCCATATATAGTTTCGTGCACTCAGCACATTATTCTTTTAACAACCTCGCAATCAAATTTTCAATTTTCTTAGCCCGACGATCACCTGCATGAGTTTCGCCAATAAAACCTTTGCGAATATTGCCTTCCTTATCAACGATATAATAAGAGGGCCAGTATTTATTTCGTAGTGCACGCCAGTACGCAAAATCATTATCCATCATTACAGGATGTTGGAGCTCGAAATGTTTTGTTTTCTCGACAACATTTTCACGATCTTTCTCATGATCAAACTCAGGTGTATGTATACCAATAACTGTAAAATCCTGGTCTGCGAATTTTTCCTCAACACTTCTTAACCAAGGGAATGAGTTATAACAATTCCAGCAGCCATAGGTCCATACATCGATTAATACTACTTTACCGCGCAAGTCACTCTTTTTTAAAGGCTTGGAATTTATCCAAGCGATTTCATCTGTCTGGGTGAATTCAGGCATTTGCGCCGGGGGGTTTACCTTCTTGGCATAAACTACAGCACTTATTGAAAGCATAAGCGCAATTACAAAAACAATATTAAAACGATTATTCATCATCAAATTATTCACTACTAACCTCCACCAGTGTTCTACCTTTAATTTCATTATTTAATAGTTTTTCAAATGCCTCTGGTAAATCTTCAAGCCTGACTGTTTGTGAATGTATTTTAGCTATTTGCTCAGGATGTAAATCATGGGCTAAGCGATTCCAGATTAACTTTCTCAGTGTTTGTGGACAATTAGATGAACTTACCCCCAACAAGTTCACACCTCGAATAATAAATGGCATGGGTGATAGCTCAAAAGTTGTTCCACCTGCAACCCCTACACTCACCACATTACCCCAAGGCCGTGTAGCACGCACTAAAGCACTTAACGTTTTCCCACCAACGTTGTCTATTGCCCCTGCCCAACGTGTTTTTTCCAACACGCCTTCGCCAATATCGATTTTGCCCCGTCCCACAACCTTAGTTGCGCCCAACTCATATAAATAATCATGTGCGGTATCTTTTCCAGTAACTGCAATCGTCTCAAATCCTAGTTTATTCAATATATTAATCGCAAAACTTCCAACCCCCCCGCTCGCGCCTGTAACCACAATTGGTCCATCATCCACTAGTTGATTATTTTGCTCTAACAAGTGAACGCAAAGCGCGGCAGTGAATCCTGCAGTTCCAATAATCATGGATTGAGCCAAGGTTAATTTATTTGGCATAGGCACAACCCATTCACTAGGTACACATGCAAATTCAGCATAGCCTCCATCATGCACCTCGCTTAGACCACTACCATTCACAAGTACCTGGTCTCCTTGTGCAAAATCACTGCATGTAGACTCAACCACTTCTCCAGCTAAATCGATTCCGCCCACTAGTGGCGAACGTCGCAGTATTTTTGCTTTACCTGTACCTGCAAGTGCATCTTTATAGTTAATACTTGAATACTTTACGTGAATAACAACTTCACCTTCACAAAGGTCTGTCATCGTAAGTTGCTCGATGCCTGAACGTGTACTTTCTTTATCTGAGTGAATGCGAAAAGCAGGAAATTTTTGCATGTTTTAAATTGTTTTAGCTGCCAATTTTATAAAACATTTTTTCGCAGACGATAATGTGTCTTCACCATTGTTAGCCAGAAGATTGAAATGCCCCATTTTTCTTCCTGGCCTTGCTTGATGCTTACCATATAAATGCAACTTAGCATTATCAGACATAATAATAGACCAATCTGGTTGTTGTTGATTTTCCCATAAATCTCCGAGCAGGTTGACCATCGTCACTGAACTGTGAGCTTCCGTATTACCCAAAGGCAAATCACAAATCGCCCTGACTTGCTGTTCAAATTGGGAGGTATAGCATGCATCCATTGAATAATGGCCACTGTTATGTGTGCGTGGTGCCATTTCATTAAAATAAAGATTTCCATCTTTATCGATAAAAAACTCCACCGCAAGCACACCAATATAATTTAGCTCTTCAGCAATTTTCTGAGCACAGGACTTAGCTAAGGTTTGAATTTCTTCACTTGCTGTTGCTGGGACAGTGCTTGTAAATAATATTCCATCTTTATGTACATTCTCAGCCACAGGAAAAAAACTAAGCTGGTTGCTTTTAGAACGCGCGAGCACCACAGAAACTTCACAGGCTAAATTAATTTTTTCCTCTAAAATACAATCTACATTTTCTAATTCATTCCATTTAGCCAAACATTCATCTGCTGATGTCACAACAGCTTGACCTTTCCCGTCATAGCCTAAACGTGTTGTTTTTAAAATCAGCGGTGCTTGTAGTTTCTGAAATCCGTCTTCAATATCTTGCTCACTGCTTACTGAATAAAATGGAGTCGGCGATATCGATAATGATTCAGCAAAGGTTTTTTCTTTTATTCGATCTTGCGCAAGCTCAAGTGCTCGCGCGTTGGGGGAAATTTCACACGTTTTTTCTAAGTGTTCAAACACTTCTGCGGGAACATTTTCGAATTCAGTTGTAATAACGGAACAACCTTGCGCCATGGCTTTCAACGAATGCGCGTCATCATAATTCGCTTGTAGATGTAGATGCGCAACTTCACCCGCAGGGCTTGCAGAATTGGGGTCAAGTACGATCACACGGTAGCCCATCGCTGTAGCAGCATGCACAAACATGCGGCCAAGTTGGCCACCCCCTAGTATGCCAAGTGTTGCGCCTGGGAGAATCATAACGAGAATAAAATCACTGATTAACTAATCAGATAACTTTGTGTTGAGAACTTTATCTGATTGAGCTGCACGATATTCATCCAACTTGATTTTTAAAGCAGAATCATGATTTGCTAACATGGCCACTGCAAATAAACCCGCATTTGCTGCGCCAGCATTACCAATTGCAAATGTAGCCACCGGCACACCTTTGGGCATTTGCACAATTGAATATAATGAATCCTGTCCCAACAAGTGTTTGCTTGGCACTGGTACGCCCAACACCGGGACAGTTGTCATCGCTGCTACCATACCGGGTAGATGTGCAGCACCACCGGCACCTGCAATAATGCACTGGATACCACGTGAAGCCGCAGATTCAGAAAATTCTGTCATTAATTTTGGCGTACGATGAGCAGAAACAACGCGCTTCTCGTACAATATATTAAAGTTTGAAAGTACCTCTGCAGCAGCCTGCATTACCGGCCAGTCACTATCACTCCCCATGATAAGACTTACTTGTGGATCGGCCATTGTAATTCCTCGGTTGTGTAGACGAAAAAATAATCGGGCATTTTCGCTGAGACAGCGCAATAAAACCAGCTAAAAAACCAATATATACAGAAAAATAAACAACTAAATTACTGAAATGCTATATGAATCTAAGTTAAAAAGTCTGAAACAGGTCTATCAAGGCAAAGTTCGCGATATTTACCATATCGACGATGAACACTGGCTGATTGTTACTAGTGATCGTTTGTCTGCATTTGATGTGATTTTGCCCGACCCCATTCCTAAAAAAGGCATGGTGCTCACCACAGTATCGAATTTCTGGTTCGAGCGCTTTTCAAACAACGTCAACAATCATTTAAGTGACCTGAAACTTGAAGACATTATTCAAGATAAGCAAGAGCTAGAAATACTTCGCGGCAGAAGTGTAATTGCACGTAAATTAAAAGCACTGCCTTTTGAAGCGATCGTACGTGGTTATGTCATTGGTTCTGGCTGGAAAGAATATCAGGATACCGGTGCAATTTGTGGAATTGAATTACCTAAAAACTTACAACAAGCACAACAACTCGAAAACGCAATCTTCACTCCTTCTACCAAAGCTGCAGTGGGTGATCATGATGAAAATGTAAGCTTTGACGAAATTGTAAATCTAGTCGGCAAAGACATTGCTGAGAAAGTGCGTACACTAAGCATTGAAATTTATACTGAAGCCGCAAAGTATGCATTAGAACGTGGTATTATTATTGCCGATACCAAATTTGAATTTGGATTAAATGAAAACGAAGAAATTGTTTTAATTGACGAGGCACTTACACCCGACTCATCGCGCTTCTGGCCACAAGACTCTTATAAAGTTGGTGAAAGTCCTAAAAGTTATGATAAACAATATGTGCGAGACTATTTAGAGACACTGGATTGGGACAAAAAAGCGCCTGGACCAAGATTAACGCAAGAAGTGATTGAAAATACGAGCAATAAGTATTTAGAAGCTTGCGAACATTTGACTGGAATAAAATTATAATCTCTAACCAAGTTGCTGAAACAAATATGCAGGATCAAAATAACCCAACACCTGTTTAATCTTGCCATTATCAACTGTAATAAAATCCCACCCAGGTAAAACGACCGATTTGCCTGATGGCTCTAACTCACCAACCGGGCCTTGATGAGTACCAAACAATAACCAAGGTGCTGAAATCATACCGTTACTGGCTTGTTTATTTGAAATGAGCTCAAGCTTTAAATCAGGAAACGCCATAAACAAG
>JBCCEI010000003.1:0-38827 GCA_039030355.1 Pseudomonadota bacterium
CTATCGCCAATTCCACGGCCCAGACAAAACATTATGTGCTTGGGCTGGAATTATATCGAGCATGTAGAGGAAACGAGTGGCAAGGCGCTGGAGGCGCCTAAACTTCCTAAATACCCCATCGTTTTTACCAAATCAGCCTACAGCATGAATGGACCCTATGCGGATATTCCTGTTGATCTTGAGGTTTCTAATAAAATGGATTGGGAAGTAGAACTCGCTGTTATCATTGGTAAGTCTGGTCAGGGCATTGCCAAAGGAGATGCGCTAAACCATGTTTTTGGCTATAGCATTATTAATGATATCTCTGCTCGCGATATTCAAAAAAGGCATAAGCAATTTTTTGTCGGTAAAAGTTTTACCGGTGCGTGCCCTATGGGCCCATGGATTGTGACGGCTGACGAAATTTTAGACCCACAAAAGTTGGATTTAAAAAGTTGGGTGAATAAAGAACTTAAACAAGATTCCAATACGCAATACCAAATTTTTGATGTTGCTACAGTGATTGAAACGCTTTCAAGAGGTATGACTCTGGAAGCAGGTGATATTATTGCGACAGGAACACCAAGTGGCGTAGGTTATGTGCGTAACCCACCAGAATATTTAATGCCTGGTGATAATGTGGAATGTGAAATTGAAAGTATTGGAAAAATTTCCAACCCGATTGTTGCAAAATAATTAGTTACAAAAATGCATCAAATGCATTTTGTAAACCAGCCACATAGCTTGGTTTTGAGAATATGAACCCACTTCCGTGTCCGCCATGAATTTCAATAAAATGTTTTGGTTCATTTGCAGCAGCAAAATTACGTTGGCTTTGCTCAAATGGAATCACTTCATCTTGCTTGCTATGCACAAAAACAATAGGGCAGTGAATATCTGCTAATCTATTAATGGTTTCATAGCGATGCTTAACAATTAGATTTGTTGGCATAAAAGGATAATGCACACCAGAAACTTCAGTCATCGAAGTAAAAGTGGATTCTAAAATCAATAACGCAGGTTGAGATTTTTTCGCAAGCTCAGTTGCAACGCCACCACCCAATGAACGTCCTACAAGTATTATATCTTCAGCAGCTAATTTTTTTATACTTGTCAGATAGTGCCATACCGTATTCGCATCTATGTACGTTCCAGCTTCGCTTGGACTTCCTGTGCTGTTTCCAAAACCACGGTAATCAAAAATTAAAAAATTAAATCCAAATTGATGATAAATTTTAATCGTTTCTAATCGATGCGAAATGTTTCCAGCATTGCCATGTAGAAACAATACGGTTTTACTAGTTTTTTCTTTAGCAGGAATATACCAGGCATGAATTCTTTCATTGTCTTTAGTAATTAAATTTATATTTTCATATGTGAGACCAATATCCGCAGGGCTTGCAACCAATTCACGTGTAGGCATCTGTGGTGCATAGATAAACAACGCCTGTGCAAAATAAATTGCTATCATGGCTGCTATATAGAATAGAACGACAGCTAATATAAATTTAATAAACATAAAACAAAAATGCTTTCCAATCGCATACAAAATGATTTGCATACCATTCTGTTAATAGGCGGTATAGCAATTCTACTTGGACTAATCGGATATTTATTATTTGGCAAGATCGGCCTGATCATACTGGTATTGGGCGGTATCATTTTAATTTCTAGTGCACCACGAGTTATACCAAAACTTGTGTTAAGAATGTATAAGGCTAAACCTGTTGCTGTATAGGAAGATACACAATTATTTGCCATAGTAGAAGAATTGGCAAAGCGAGCTGGTTTGTCTAAAGTGCCACAACTCTTCTATATGCCTAGTCAAATGATCAATGCTTTTGCTTCTGGTACCAGAGATTATGCATTAATTGTTGTGATAGATTGAGTCTTGAGCGTACTCAAAAATAATGAAAATACTACTGCACTGATACATGAAATGGCGCATATTAGAAGTTTGTGGTATTAGTACATATGGATATTAAAAATCGAGTACACGAAATTTTTGCACACGAAGCTGCAGCAATTTCATCAATCCCTGTAACAGATGAATTTGAACACGCGGTAAAATTACTTCAGGATTGTAAGGGTAAAGTGCTCACAACCGGTATGGGTAAAGCCGGACACATTGCACACAAATTTTCCGCAACTTTATGTTCTACGGGATGCCCAGCTTCTTTTTTGCATCCAGGGGAAGCGGCGCATGGTGATCTAGGAATTGTGGAAGAAAATGACGCCATCGTTGCATTTTCTACTAGTGGTAAAACCAAAGAAGTATTGGATACGCTCGCTGCGGGGCGCGAATTGGGCTTGCATACCGTAATTGGGATCACTTCACATCCAGACTCCTTGCTACGTGATTTAAGTGATGTAGTTTTAGACATGGGCGAGATTAAAGAAGCCTGTACCACGGGCCTTACCCCTACATCCAGTATGGCGGTGATGTTGGCGATTAGTGATGCATTGGCGCTATTGCTTATGGAAATAAAAGGTTTCACTGCTGAAGATTTTGGTAAGCGCCATCATGGCGGTTATTTGGGTAAAAAAGCACGCAAATAGGGATTACTCACTACAACCCACTAGCAATCAATCATGCTAGGATATTTATCTCACTAACAAGTTAGCTTATACCAAGCAGGTAGGTGTCTATCATGTTACGAAAAAATTTCATCGTACTCATTTTTTTTGTTCTAGTTATTAGTTTTGTAGCAAGTTTTACAAATTCACATGCAGAAGATAAAGGTAAAGTGGCTATTCCAAATATCACAACATGTGCTGGCCAAGAATTGCAGCTAAATGGCTATGGAACACGAAAAAAATTATTTATTAAACTTTACGTTGCATCACTTTATGTGCAAGAAAAGCAATCAGATGCAAATCAGATTTTAAAAATGATGCAAGCATCATGTATGCGTTTGAATATCATATCGTCAAAAATCACATCTGAAAAATTGGTAAAAGCAACACGTGAAGGGTTTGAAAAGGCAACACGTGGTAATACTGATCCAATTGAAGCAGAGATTAAAACCTTTTTAAACTGGCTCGGGCAGCCGATTAAAAAAGGTGATGTATTCGAGTTTGCTTTCATTCCGCATCAAATGACGCATGTAACTAAAAACGGTAAAGAGTTAGGAGTCATTGAAAGTAAAGAATTTTCAACAGCATTATTTGGAATATGGTTGGGAAATATGCCAGTAGACAAAAAATTAAAAACAGGTTTGATGGGTATACAACATACTATTCAGTAGTGATTTCTAACTGTGCCAAATACAATAGCGCATTTTGCGGTAAATGGATTAATCAGCCGCGCAATTATTAGAGATGCAGATTTAAAGTGGATATACCTAGCCTGCCTCATTCCTGATTTTCCTTGGATTATTCAGCGGTTAATAAAGGCATTACCCTTATCACTTGATTTGTATGACTTACATGCATACAGCATTGTGCAATCGTCGTTTTTACTGTGCATAATTTTATGTATAGCGCTAGCTGCTTTAGCTAAACAACACACGAAAATATTTTTTATCCTAATGCTAGGATGTCTTCTACACTTGCTTCTAGATGCGTTGCAGATTAAATGGGCCAATGGTGTTCAATTGCTAGCACCTTTTGATTGGCAATTATTTAGGCTAGATTTATTTTGGCCGGAAAGCATGGGTACTTATCTACTTACTGCAGCAGGGATAATGTATCTGCTATTTAATTTAAAAAAAATGACAATTCTAAATTGTGATGAATTCATTTTATCAAAAAAAGCACTAAGCTTTTGTACTGTTTTTGTTTTACTTTGGTTGTCACTTCCATTCGTTTTTATGCAGTCCGTATATGATAAAGATAATCATTTTATAGCAACTTTAAAGGATACTCAGAACAGGATGGGTAAATATATCGAACTTGATAGGAACACATTTGTTCATGCGTATGCGGGCAATGCAGTATTAACTTCATATGGTGAAGTTATTGCAATTGCAAATGTTCATTCTGTAAATCATATGGCTAAGATTTCAATACAAGGAAAATTTACCGACAATGTATCTATCTATGTAAATAATTATCATGTGCATACAAAATTCAGAGACATTGCATCTATAATAGGTATTGCTTGTGTTTTGTTAATTTGGCTAATTTTTACAGTACGATGTTTAAATAGTAAATACAGGCTAACTAATTAATGCAGCGCATACTGACACTAGTACGTCATGCAAAGTCCAGTTGGAATAATTCGGATTTAAACGATTTCGAGCGTCCACTAAATAGTCGTGGATTAAAAAATGCACCGGAAATGGGTAAACGCCTTGCCGATGTAGATTTTAAGGTCGATTTAATAATTTCGAGCCCTGCAGCTAGAGCTATTACAACGGCCGAACTTATATCGAGTGAATTAGGTTATAACTTTAAAAGAATAAATCATAATGAATCCATTTATGAGGCAAACTTAAATACATTGTTGCATCTAGTTTCTAGCCTGAATGATAATATACATCGCGTACTGATGGTTGGACACAATCCCGGGCTTACATCACTTTGTAATTACTTAAGTAATGCGAAGATAGAGAATATGCCGACCTGCTCCATCACACAAATTCAGTTTAGTGTAAATAGCTGGCAGTCAATTAATGAACATTCAGGAGAGCTGCTAGACTATGATTACCCTAAGAAATTAAAAATGTAAAAATTAAAAATAATTATGTACTATAAAAATGCCCATAACGAAAAAGCCAAAATTTACTGAATTTAATCTACCGACTGGTCGAATTATCGCGAAGAAATATGAAATCATAACCAAACTTGGTGGTGGTTTTGAGGGCGAAGTGTACAAAATACGTGAAACCAGTACCGGTATTGAACGTGCAGCAAAGTTTTTTTATCCAAATCGCAATGAAAAAGACCGTGCAGTTAAGTTCAACGCAAAAAAATTGCATAAGCTTAGACAGTGCCCAATACTGATTCAGTATCACACTAAAGAGCACTTTGTTTTTAAACGTATACCTGTAACGGTATTAATTTCTGAGTATGTAGAGGGTCAATTATTATCTGAATTTATTAAAACCTTCCCAGGTAAACGCTTAATGCCATACCAGGCACTGCACCTTTTATATGCATTAACCAAAGGTATTGAATGCATTCACAGCCTTAACGAATATCATGGTGATTTGCATTCAGATAACATCATTGTAAACAAGTTTGGACTGGAGTTTGATTTAAAGCTCGTTGATTTGTTCTCTGCTAAAGAATCAAAACGAGAAAGTCGACGTTTTGATATTTTAACGTTAATCCAGGTGTTTCATGAGTCATTAGGTGGGTCAAAATATTATGCAAAACATCCAGATGCAATTAAATATATTTGTTGTGGGCTCAAGTCTAATCTTATTTTGAAAAAATTTAAAACAGCTGGGCAGTTAAGAAGACATATAGAAAGTATGAACTGGTCATGATGCAATTTCTAATAAATTTCTCAACTGCCCTCTTTTATTCTTAATCAGATCCTCAATCGTGTATTGATCTAAAGCTTCTAAAAAACTTAATGAAGCTTTGGATAAAGCCTGTTTCAAAATACACATGGGTTCGATTGGGCATGAGTTTCCATCAGGATTAAAACATTCCACAATATAAAAATCGTTTTCAGTATTTTCTACTACTTCACGAACAGATATTGCATTTGTATCTAGGGCTAGAGTAAGTCCACCACCTTTTCCTTGTATTGAGTCAATGTATCCAAGCTTTGAGAGTTTGTGTACGACGGAGCGAACGTGATGTCTGGACACAGCATAGGCTTTAGTGAGTTCATCAATGGTTACACGCTCCTGAGAGTGCAGACCTAAATAGATCAATACTCTCAGGGAATAATCAGTAAATTGGGTGAGACGCATTCTATAGGTTCCTCAATTGACATCTGCTTGAATATGGATGTAGTATAACATCTAAATAAAATAGATGTTATATGGATTTACCCAATGTTAAGCCAACAAACAAAAGATATCGTTAAAAAGACTGCACCTATATTACAAGAGAAGGGTGTGGAAATAACAAGCAGAATGTATGAACGTTTATTTAGTGAATATCCTGAAACCAAAGTATTATTTTCAAATACGAAAGATGGTCAGGCTAATCGTTTAGCAGCAGCTGTGCTTGCCTATGCACAAAATATTGATAATTTAGAAGCGCTGGGACCCTCAGTAGCTGCAATAGCAGAAAGACATGTTGCGAATAATGTTAAAGCGGAGCACTACCCAATTGTTGGGAAAGTATTGTTAGCCGCAATGCAAGATGTATTAGGTGAAGCTGCGAGTGAGGAATTAATAGAAGCGTGGAAAGAGGCGTATTTTTTCTTGGCGAATATCTTTATTGATAAAGAGGAGAGCATAAGGACATGCGAATAAAAGTAACAACAGGGATGTTGTATCAATTTAAAATTAGGTGAATTCGAAATGTACGCTTTGGATCGTAAGCGGTTATTGTGGCTCAGGGCGACTAATGAGAAAAGCTAAAATTACTATAAATAAAATACTCATAAAAGCTATAAGCCATATATTGTCAATTCGTTGGTACATGATGACCCAGCTTAATGTAAGCAATAGAAATGCTATTACCTTGCTTGAACGTGAAATTGCGCCATGTTGTTCCCAATCAATTAGTAGCTTCCCAAGATATGGATGTTCGTAAAGCCAACGATGCAAACGTTGGGATCCTTTTGCAGAAAACCATGCCGCTAACAACAAAAAAGGCACAGTTGGTAAACCGGGTAATAATATTCCTATTAGCGCAAGGATTAAAAAGAAATAAGCAAGAATTAAAGCAACTAGGCGTGTCACATTAGCTAATAATACTATTGTATTTATATGTCCGCTTTGGATCGTTAGCAGTCATTTTACTCTTGAGGTTTAATAAGCCCAATAAAACTTAAATATGAAGCAACACCCCTGTTGCAACTCATATGCACACATCCATGTGTTTACCAATAACTTTCAGTAGTAATCTGCCCTGGGCTGCGACGAAGATTTTTCTTTAGCCCCTTTTCTTTGAGTGCGTTGCGAGTATCTATCAACATTTGTGGATTGCCACACATCATAACTTGAGAAGAATCTGCAGAAATTTGCATATTCACTCTTTCTTCTAGTTGACCATTTTCAATCGCGGCAGGAATACGACCACTTAATGCAAAATCGGTTTCTTCTCTACTTACAAATGTGATCATTTGAAAACGATCACTGTATTTGTTTTGAATTTCTTGAATCATTTTTTGGTAAGTAAGCTCATTTGCAAAACGAACAGCATGCACCAGCACGATTTGTTCAAAACGCTGCCAAACTTCTTTTGAATTCAGGATAGATAAAAATGGTCCTAGAGCCGTACCTGTTGCAAGCATCCACATGTCTCGACCATCTGGTACCTCATTTAACGTAAAAAATCCATTTGCACGTTTATCAATATAAACGGCATCACCTTTTTTAAGTTCTGCAAGCTTGGGTGATAGCGGGCCTTCCGAAACGGTTATAGAGTAAAACTCTAATATGGATTCATGTGGTGGATTTACAAATGAATAAGGGCGTCCAATTATTTGATCATCGATTTCCAATCCCAAGCGACCGTATTGACCAGCAATAAACGGATCAATTTTCGCTTCAATACGTAGAGAATAAAGCAAATCAGTCCAATGCTTATTTTCAATAACTTTCCCTTCGATCCAATTACTCATTTTGCCAATTTCCTTACGGCTTAATTTTTTCTGTTGATGAAAACATGATCAAGCAACATAGTGCTGTGCTTGTTAAAAAGCAACTACTCACGTCTAGGTACAAGAGTCAATTTGGCATATACGCGTAAATGCCATGTAGAAGGCGTGGGTTGACAGAGTAACTATTTACTCACGGGAAGGTTCGTGTCAGGCGTGTTGTTTTGTTTACCGCTAAATAGATTCACAAAGAACTGTAATACACGTTTAATGCCTCGCCATAGTTTTGGCAACAACCAAATCATTAACAATATAAATACTGCAAGTAAGGCAATGAAAATATAAGGATGTTCAATTGCTGCCCAGATACCAGCAAATACTGCAATATCTTCCATAATTGATGCACTCCAATTACTAACGGGCTCGGGTGAGGTATTGATCATCACGCGACTGCCAGTTTTGGTGAAATGAGTACCTGCAGCAAGACTACCGCCAACGATAGCAGCAGCAAGTTCTGCAGCCGGTGCAACGTCGCCAATAAACCCAGCAGCCAAAAGTGCACCGGCAGGAATGCGTACAAATGTATGTAGTGTATCCCAACCCGTATCAACTCCTGGAACCTTATCTGCAAAAAATTCCACACCGTACATGAGACCCGCAGCAGCGATAACCAATGGGTCACCTATAATTTGTAAATCAGCAGGTAGTTCTACATAACCCGTGTTTGACATAATGCCAAGCGCAAGCAACGTACCATAAAGATTCAGTCCACTTGCCCAAGCAACCCCCATGGTGAGTGCTATAGTTTGTACGAGTGTTGAATATTCTTCCATTAATGCCCCTTAAATATCTACGTACTTATAAGACTGTATGTTTAATAAATAGTGCCGTAAGTAGCTAATACAATGAGTAAAAAAAAGTAAATTAAGAATATAATATTATCTTCAATGGCTTGAATTCGGTGCTTATTGCCCCCATATATTTTAGATTGCTACTAACTCTTGGGCGTTAAACAAACCTCAATACGATCATTATGTACTCGTATAGGGTAACGGCGCAGTGGCTGAGTTGCAGGTTCTTCCATCGGTTCGCCGGTTCGAACATTGAAACGGCTGCCGTGTAAGGTGCAACTTACAAGTTCGCCTTTAAGGCAACCAAGTGACAAAGATGAATCTTCATGTGTGCACATATCATCAATAGCATAGAATTTACCATCAACATTTACGAACAATATATCGCCCACATCAGTTGCGAATTTTTTGGTTGTGCCAGTTGGTAAATCGCTACTGGCCATAATATCGATGAAAGTCAGCGAATCATCCATAGCTCATTTTTAAGGTAAAATACAATTATTATCATGCCGTACTATATATACAAAATCACTTCGGGTTCTACAGGCGTACTCAAAAATCTAGAGTTAATCGATCAATTCGATGAATTTAAGGTCGCTAAAAAGATTATTCGTGAGCAAAGACCTAAAGTTGAAAAAGACTCACGTACTACCTTAAAGATGATATTTGCTGATACGGAGTTTGAGGCAGAACAGCGCTTGAGTTCGCCACGTGATGCACCCATATTGCGTGAGTGGGAAAAATAATTAGTATTAAAATATCCTTCAAAAGCTTTAACGATGGATGAGCTACATTACAGAAGCACTTACAGCGATATCAACCCACAGCGATGTGTATTTGAGAAAGCAATTAATTCTAGAGTTTGCAATTGTAGTAAATCACAACGATTTAATCTTGCTGATCGAGAAGGTGTAGCTTGTCAATCTAAAGATGGGTTACAACGTTGTGAAAAGCTTATTAAACATCTTCATGAAAATGCACGCTTTACATTACAACGTCTTGATGTGGATCGATTAGGGCATGCACAAGAAATAAAAATTCAAAATGGAGGGTTATTGGGTTTGCAAATACAGCTTACTGAGCACTCTTCTAAAAATGTTGAAGATGTTAATGCCATTGTAGTCAAGGCTCAAAAAAAATATAAAGTTATTGAAAATTTTCCATTTTCTAAAATTGTTCAAGTTATTAGCGCGTATCAGATTCGTTCAAAACGTAAAACAAGAAAATAATAAAAGTTTAAATTTTATAAGTGGCAAAGACTAAGCTAGATAAGTTAATAGCTGAAGTAAGAGCATGTCGTGAATGTGAAAATGATTTGCCACTTGGGCCAAATCCAATTTTACGCGCAAAACGTAGTGCAAAAATACTTATCATTGGGCAAGCACCAGGTACTAAGGTGCATGCATGTGGCGTTCCTTGGTTGGATCCTAGTGGTAAGCGTTTAAGAGTATGGCTGAATGTTGATGAGCGTACTTTTTATGATGAAACAAAGATTGCTATTATCCCTATGGGCTTTTGTTATCCTGGGAAAGGTAAATCTGGAGATTTACCACCACGTGAGGAATGTGCGCCTCTCTGGCATGAAAAATTGCTGCACCATTTACCAAATATCAAAATAACATTGTTAATTGGCCAATATGCACAAAAGTATTACCTGGGGAATTCCAAGTTTTATGATAAAAAGAGTGTGACGGAAACTGTGAAATGCTGGAATCAATTCGCACCACATTTTTTCCCATTGCCGCATCCTTCGCCAAGAAATACATTGTGGTTGAAAAAGAATAGTTGGTTTGAGAAAACGACTGTTCCACAATTACGTAAAAGTGTTCGTAATGCACTGCTTAATTAACGTTTAGGAGTTAATGATGACTATTGATGAAAACAAAGCAGAACATTCTCAAATTCTAAGTAGCGAGATTGAAAATTATGAAAGCTTAAAAGATATAACAACGCTGGTTTATTTGCTACAGGCCATTGCTTTTATCGGTTTTACACCTTTGATTGCACTGGTGATTAATTATTTTAAAAAGAGTGATGTGAAGGGGTCAATCCTTGAGAGTCATTTTCGCTGGCAAATTCGAACTTTTTGGTGGGGCCTGCTTTGGTTCTGTATTGCTGCTTTTTGTATATTCACAATTATCTTAATTCCTGTCGGATGGCTGATATCAGCTGGTTTATTTATCTGGTGGGTCTATCGCATTGTGAAGGGGTGGCTGCGTTTAAACAAAGGTTTGACGATTTAAGTATCTTGATAAACCTACCATCTATCAGGAATATTCATAATTTTTTATTTAAAAACAACGACATAAAAAATCATTAAGAATCTATCTAAATTGATATATTATAATACTCTAATATACTGTTAGTATTGTTCTCAATAAAGATTTAACCAACTTGAGGATAACGTTATGGAAAACACTATTGAAAAGGTAGATTTAGATTTTAAATCTAAAAGAGTGGGTGACGTGTTTACTACACTTTGGCTTGAAACAGCTGGGCTTATTACATTCATGTCATTAGCTTTTTTGTTGCCAACTATTTTTAGAGTACTTGGCTAATAAGCTAAACACCTAAATTTAAGGAAGAAACTACAAACACGGACAGTTTCTTAAGCCGGCCTTGATGGAAACATCATGGCCGGCTTTTTTGTATGCGTTAAATAATTACTTCCTGGAACTTGTAATCTACAAATGACTCAAAATTTGCATACCAATAACTTATATTTCACGTTTAGATGAAATCACGTAACTATAGTCTTTCCCACTTAGTAATTTTAATTGTTTTTACAGCACCCGGCACTGTATTCGCTGATACGGTTGTTTTGTTACATGGTTATTTAGGCTCTAGTGTTGAATGGCAGCGTTCCGATATCATTCAACAACTTGATTCTTCTAGTTGGCAGGATGCAGGCGTCCTTAACATACAGAATGATCGTGTTCATTCGAGTCAAGAAAAAACGAATTCAACGCGTCGCACTTACCGTGTGAATCTTACCAGTGAACAATCAATTGATGCACAAGCTGAGCAACTTGATCAATATATCGAGTACATACGTCATCGTCATCCTGATCAACAAATAATTTTAGTGGGCCACTCTGCAGGTGGTGTGGTTGCACGTTTATACATGGTGAAACATCCAAGTGATGATCTTCGAGCATTAGTAACCATTGCCAGCCCACACCTTGGAACACAAAATGCCGAATATGCGCAAACAATTTCTGAAAATTTTTTAACTTGGATTGAAGGTGTTCCAGGAGCCGAAAAGCTGTACCGATCTCAAGGATTGTTTTTTGATTTAATACCGGGACGTTCAGATAACTTAATCGCATGGCTAAATGTTCAAGAACACCCATCCGCGCGCTATTACTCAATTGTTCGTGAAGAAACAGATGATGCGATACGCGATTTTATTGTTCCAAGCTGGAGCCAAGATATGAACGAAGTGTTTGCACTGCGTGGCCTTAGTGAAACGTATACGATAAAAAGCCTACATAGCCTGACGAGTAAAGATGGTGAGATATTAAAGTCAATTCTCCTTGATCTTTATACTATTTAGATGATGTTAAAAATTATCGTTTCTATTGTTGCTTGTTTAATGTTTGCATGTGCTTCAAGTGATACTTCTGGAGAAAAGCCAAGGGTTAAAGTGAAAACGGTTTCAGCAACAAAATTTGAATTACGTTTTATAGCAGAGGTTAATAAAGTCAGGGCAATGCCAAGGACCTGCGGTAATAAAAAATTTTCAGCCGCCGCTGCACTAGCCTTAAATGCAAAATTAACGTTAGCTTCATATAAGCATTCATTGGACATGTTTGAAAATCAATTCCTTGAACATGTTAGTTCAAACGGTGATACGCTTGTTGAACGTCTGCGTGATGTAAATTATGACTGGAGTGCAGTTGCGGAGAATTTGGCTCATAATCAAAAATCCATTCAACAAGTTATTGAAGATTGGCTTTCGAGCCCCGGTCACTGTAGTAACGTAATGTCATCCGATTACACTCAGGCGGGGGTTGCAGTGGTGAATGGGTATTGGACTCAGGTTTATGCTGCGCCAAAATAATAAATTACAAAAGCAAACAAATGAAAGGCCCATTAAAATTTAAAATCGTAAGCTTTGATGGTTCTGAGGATCGAGAGGTGCATGTTGACTTTAAAGAAGAATTTCAAAAATTGAGTCTTAGTGAGCAAGCAACTCAATTTGATGATCATATCAATTCACTTAAATCACAAGCGGCCAAGTTGTCAGAAGATTCGCAGGAAAGACAAGGTATCGTTTTTGTACTTGAGTTTCTGGAAGAGTTAGCACCACGCATTCAAGCTGGCGAGATTCCTCTAAACGAAACAATAATTGTTAAAGTGATGGAGCAACCACCACTAAAACAACTGATATCTAAGTTAGATATTAATTAATGTGTGATTAGCGTAGTTCTTAACTACAAATATAGCTAATAACCTTAATCTAATCTCGTTTTCGACCCATTGCATCTTTGGCAATGTCATTCGCATAAAATTCACGAATTTGTGCGACTGGTTCGATGCGGTTCGCACCTGATCCTGTTAAACATTGGTCTTTTTTATCGACAGCCCACATTACATAAGCTGTGAAGCCAACAAAATCTTCAGGGAACTGATCTTTATGAGGTACACCCGTGTGCTCAACACGGTCACCCTTTAATTCTTTTTTGATGCGCGCCAATTCATTTTTAAGATCATTCACATCTTCACCATCCCACTGGCCAACAACTTCACCTTTTCTGCTTATAATATCGTTTGACATGAGAATTCCTTTATTTTTATTAGTAAATTTTGAAGCACTCTATAATCAATATTTCAGCATAAAGTTAAATATTACAAGTTAAATAGTTGTTGCTGGAATACTTATACATACTTAGATGGTGGTTTTGAATTGTGCTTAATTACCATACGAATCAAGAATTAATGTGTATTTCTAAGTTATATTTAAACATATGCCTAGCTTAAATGTGGTAGAAATTTTAGAAATTTAATAGATAAAATAGACAAAATGATAAGAATTAGGGGGACACATGAAAAAATTCAAAAAGCTTTTAATCATCTCTTTCATTTCAATATTGATGGCTTCTTGCGGAGGTGGCGGTGGAGGAGGAGGAGATGATGGCGGAATAGGAATTGCTGGAGGGATTATTGATCCAGCATCTTGTGTGTTGCCCGTGGGTTTGATCGCAATTACTGCAGCTAATGCAGAGGCCGTTGTTAGTGAAGTGAAAGGTGCAATTCAAACCGCTTTAGCATTTGCGAATGCTAATAGTGATTTGATTTTTCTTAATAACTTTATGTTACCTTCGAACCCTGTAACGTTAGCATGCGATACTTCTGGTTCATTCACAACCACATTAACAGGTGCAAATCCGATATCAATGAATGACCAACTTGCGCTCGATTTTTCAAGCTGCCAGGATACAGGCACAACGTTGAATGGTGTATTTACTGCAACTTATAACACGATTACAGAAATGATTGCAGGTGAGGCTGGAAATGTTTCCAGTGCAAATGATTGGGATTTCAACATCAGCAGTATTTCAAATGACTTGCAAGTTGAGGATAGTAATATTGATGTTGCAGCGGATGGCGTGATGGTTGCTGATATTGATTTTAATGCAGCAGGAGTAAACCTTGTATCAACAGCAACAAATACTAATCTTACATTTGCGGACAGAGGTGGTGAATGCACCTCCATAGATTTAATATTCTTTGTGTCTACTGCAATGAATGTAACTACAAATCCTGCTACCTATTCTTTGTCAATAAACGAACCAGCCAATGCTGGAGCATTTACGATTGCAAGTACAGAACTTGGTGGTGTGGTTGCAATATCAACAAATACAACACCGTTAATTGGTATGGAAAATTTATTTGATGCAGGACAAGGTGAAGTTGATGAGTATTTTGTTGAACTTGATGATTCGTCTCCTCCAACTTCTGGATCGTTATTTATACAAAGCGGTACATCAGGCGCAACAGTTACAGCAATGCCGGGCGGAGTCGTTCAAATTGATGTTGATATCGATTTAGACGGCGTGATCGATGATACATTGATGACCACATGGGCTGCTTTGTAGTTACATGTAGGATAAATTTAAGTAATTGCTTAAAAAACCGAAGAACTCAATTCATTTACTGCAGTTAGCATTTCAGCATCATCAGTCAATGCCTGAGATATACAACTTGAGCATGCAGTAACAGGGTTTACTCCACTGGCAATTAATTTTCCTGCGTGCACCAATAAGCGTGTACTTGCCCCTTCATCAAGGCCACTGCCTTTTAAATTGCGTGTCATCTGAGCAAATTTAACCAACTGCTTAGCAGTAATTGAATCTATACCTGTTTCTTTCTCTACAATTTTTTGCTCAATGCCCGCATCCGGGTAATCAAACTCCAGTGCGACAAAACGTTGGCGTGTGCTTTGTTTTAAATCTTTCAACACGCTTTGATAACCTGGGTTATAAGAAATTGCCATGCAAAATTCATTTGGCGCTTCAAGAATTTCACCCAGCTTTTCCATTGGTAGCACACGTCGATCATCACAAAGTGGATGAATTACCACGGTAGTGTCTTTTCGTGCCTCTACAATTTCATCAAGATAACAGATGCTACCAGCACGAACAGCACGCGCCAGAGGACCGTCGACCCAGACGGTTTCGCCCCCAGTAACGAGGTAGCGACCGACAAGATCCGATGCGGTTAGGTCATCATGGCAAGATACGGTGATGAGAGGGCGTTTGAGTTTCCAACCCATATATTCCATGAAACGAGTTTTGCCACAACCCGTAGGTCCCTTTAGCAAAACGGGCAGTTGGTTTTCGTAAGCAGACTGAAAAACATCAATTTCATCACCAACAGCCTCATAATAAGGCTCAGCTTGAATAAAATATTCTTCTGGTTTAAATGACTTTGCTTGCATAACTATCTTAGGTTAACCGCATACTGGGTATTTATACAAAATAATTTCCGTATTCTTCTTCAGGAATATGTTTGCTAAAACAAGTCTTATACAAATACTGCTGTACATTACATTCAGTAATAAAAAGCATGTATGGGGTAATGAATCTATATATTATAAATCAACAGCTTATGTCATTAGTGCTATAAGGTTACTTAAAACCACTATAACTTTATTTTTGTTGAATCCTTGCGGGATCGGCAGCAAACTTACCAACCCGTACGAATAATCCAACAACTTTAGCGGAAGTCCACAAATAATGTTTTCAAATAATCCATTTGCCGATCTTTCTTCAATCATTTCCCCAGCCATCATAGAAGGCTACATCATACTCATGTTTATCATGGTTGTGGGTGGAACGATCCTCGACATGTTGCACAAAAAAAGTGCCCAGTACTTTTTCCAAAATGCGGAAAAAGCAAAAAAGAATGCTAAACGCACTTTGAGTTTTGGTAAAAAAGCCTCTCTTGCTATCGGCACATTGACCCATGAGGTAATGACTGCAGGTGAGTTTGCAGGTAAAAATACTGCGCGGCGGCTATCACACAATCTAACAATGTACGGCTTTATACTATTCGTGGTTGCAACATCGGTATTGGTTTTTAATTATTCCACAAGTTCAGCAGCTAGTTTTTGGCCTGCCGTATGGCATATCGGCGCGATCATGTTATGTCTGGGTGGTTACTGGTTTTGGTTCTTTATTCGAGTGGATGTCTCATCAGAAGGAGTGAAGTGGTACAACTTTAATGGCCGTGGTGACATCTTCATTGTTGGACTAATTGCAATGGGTACCTTCGCATTAATTTGGTCTGGCACACTTGATAGTAGTGGACTGGTAAACATGGTTTTCCTTGTGCTGTTTATCGCATCCAGCACAATTTTATTTTGTTCAGTTTATTGGTCTAAGTTTGCGCATATGTTTTTCAAGCCTGCCGCTGCGTTCCAAAAACGTTGTATCAAGGCAGACGGTTCATACGAAAACCTTCCTGAAGTGGGTGATTTAACTGATCCTGAACTTCAAGCGCGCTATCCGGATATACCAGAATATATGGGTGACAATCCTCCAGACATGGGTCTAGGAATTAAGGCGGAATCCCCACAACATTATTAATTCATACTTACTAATCGAAATTTAAAGAGAAAATATTATGCCTACTTTTGTATATATGACGCGTTGTGATGGTTGTGGACATTGCGTTGATATCTGTCCATCAGACATCATGCACATCGACACTACAACACGACGTGCTTATAACATTGAACCAAACATGTGCTGGGAGTGTTACTCCTGTGTGAAGGCTTGCCCACACAATGCAATTGACGTGCGTGGTTATGCTGACTTTGCGCCACTTGGTCACTCGGTACGTGTTATTCGCGATGAAGAAAAAGGTGTCATTGCTTGGCGCATTAAATCACGTAACGGCAAAAAAGATATGAATCTTTTGGCGCCAATCACTACCAAGCCTTGGGGTAAGCACATACCTCAACTTTCTGAAGAGGCTGCACCTAGTAAAGAAATGCGCGATAGTCAGTTACTTTTCAACGAACCAAAATATATTCGTTTAGATGATGGCGATATTCATACGCTTGAATCGAATGGTTTGGAAATGAAAGAAGGGGTGTACTACTAATGACTTCTCGTAAAACAATTGTTGAAGACGACATTGATATTCTTGTCGCAGGTGCCGGCATGGCTGGAACAGGTGCTGCGTTTGAAGCGCGCTATTGGGGCCAAGATAAAAAAGTAGTTATCGCGGAAAAAGCAAACATCGACCGTTCTGGTGCTGTTGCGCAAGGTCTGTATGCAATTAACACTTATATGGGCACCCGCTTTGGTGAGAATAATCCTGAAGATCATGTTCGTTATGCGCGAATTGATCTCATGGGTATGGTACGTGAAGATTTAGCATTTGATATGGCACGCCATGTAGACTCGGCGGTGCACCAGTTTGAAGAATGGGGTTTACCACTGATGCGTGATCCTAAGACCGGTGCATATCAACGTGAAGGTCGTTGGCAGATCATGATTCATGGTGAGTCATACAAACCGATTGTTGCTGGTGCGGCGAAAAAATCTGCAGACGAAGTGTTCAATCGTATATGCCTAACACACTTTTTAATGGATGAATCAAAAGAAAACCGTGTTGCAGGTGCAGTGGGCTTCAATGTGCGTACTGGTAACTATCATGTGTTTAAATCTAAAACGGTTATTTGTGCTGCCGGTGGTGCATCTAATATATATAAGCCACGTTCAGTGGGTGAAGGTGCAGGACGTGTTTGGTATGCACCATGGTCATCTGGTTCCGCGTACGGATTGATGATTGGTGCCGGTGCCAAGATGACACAAATGGAAAATAAAATTGTATTGGCGCGTTTTAAAGATGGATATGGTCCGGTCGGTGCATACTTCTTACATCTTAAAACCTACACACAAAACGGTCTGGGTGAAGAGTATGAATCAAAATGGTGGCCGTCCACGATGGAGATGGTGGGGAAAGAATATTTAGATCCGGAAGTTTCGCATAGAACACACCGACCTATTCCAACTTGTTTACGTAACCATGCATTTATTTCTGAAGTGAATGCAGGCCGTGGCCCAATTCACATGGTCACCATGGAAGCGTTCCAAGATCCTCATTTAGAAGAGATCGGTTGGCACAACTTCCTCGGCATGACTGTGGGTCAGGCGGTACTTTGGGCGGCTACAGATGTTGATCCTAAATACGAAAACCCTGAACTTACGACTTCCGAGCCTTATGTAATGGGTTCACATGCAACCGGTAGTGGTGCATGGTGTTCAGGTCCGGAAGATTTATCACCACCAGAATACTTCTGGGGTTATAACCGTATGACTACAGTTGAAGGTTTGTTTGGTGCAGGTGATGCAGCGGGCGGTACGCCACATGCATTCTCATCTGGCTCCTTTACAGAAGGACGTTTGGCAGCCAAAGCGGCATGTCAGTACATCGATGATGGCAAAGCCGAAGGCATAACCGTTTCCCAGGACCAAATTGAGAGACGTAAAGCTGAAATATACAAGCCAATGGATCATTACAAGATTTATCGTAATGAGATCACTGCGGGCTCAGTTAATCCAAATTACATTAACCCACGTCAGGGTCTAGATCGCTTGCAGAAGCTGATGGATGAGTACTGTGGTGGTGTAACGGTTAACTATATGACCAATGAAAAACTTCTTAACATCGGTTTGAAGAAAATCAAAACATTGGAAGAAGACCTTGAGAAAATTGCAGCAGAAGATATACATGAATTACTTCGTGCATGGGAGCTCAAGCATCGCACCATGGCTTCTGAAGCGGTTTTACAACATACCTTATTCCGAAAAGAGACACGTTGGCCTGGTTACTACTATCGTGGCGATTTCATGAAAGTAGACGATCAGAACTGGCACGTATTAACCGTTTCTCGACGTGACCCTGAAACTGGTGAGTACACCATGGAAAAAGCACCTTGCTATCACCTCGTAGGTGATGAAGAAAAGAAGGTTGCTGCTTAAGTCTTGGTATCAAGAAGCCTCTATTTGTAGAGGTTTCTTGTTCTGATAGTAGAGAAAAGATCAACCTGTGTTGGTCTTTTTTCATTTTAGAAGCTTAATAAATTTGATGTGTTAGTAAATTTAGAGTTGTAGATGAATATTATTGAAAAAACTGACGATGAACTTCTGGAAATTGCCAACCCGATGTGGGATGACCTGATTAAGTATTCTAACGAAGGTGAGTATGGAAAATTCATTCGCAAATTTTCCTACGATTTATTATTTGGGCTGAATGAAGTTGAGGTCGGCAAACAGTTTGCGCGCAGTGAGCTGACAAGAAACTTAAATACCGATTATGATTTTCTAGGATTTATTCGTCGTGGCGAACATGTGACGGTTTTATATCGTGTTACCAGTAGTAAGAAAGAAGGAGAATGGCTTGGCCGTATGGTACTAGGCTATGAAAAAGAAGAAGTTAGAATATTTGGCGCCTCAGTCTTTTAGAAAGTTTTGAATATAGGTTCGCATATGAATGAAATAGTTAAAAATGTCATCTCTGATGAAAAATATGTTGAATTAACATACAAAGTCATCGACTTAAAAACTGAAGCAGTACTTACCTCAGTTGAGTTTCCAATTGGCTATATTCATGGAGTTACCGAAGCACTTGCGCCACCCGTAACAGCAGCCTTGGCAGGTAAAGCGTCTGGTGATGTGATCGAAGTGCCTATTGATTGCAACAAAATCTATGGCCCGCGTGATGAGTCGCTAGTTTTTATTGATGATATTAACAATGTTCCAGAAGAGTATCGTGAAGTGGGCATGTCGATTTTGATGGAAAATGAGCAAGGCGATACAAAAAGTTTTCTTGTAACTCGGGTTGATGAAAAGTCGGTTACTATTGATGGCAATAATCCACTGTGTGGTCGCGAAGTCATTTTTAATTTAGAAATAATCAATGTTCGTGAGGCCACAGCTGAAGAAATTGAAGCAGGTGGCCCAGTAAATTCTGAGCCGGATATCAGTGAGATTGTAGGCGCTGATCAAAAAGTTCAGCGCATTAACTAGTTTGCCTCAGAATCTATTTGCTGAAACGTTGTTAACACCTGGTTTAGGTGTGCCGATCGTTTGGCGCTTTGATAATAAAGCTCGTTATCTTATTGATCTACTCGATAGTGAATCGCCAGTGCGTCGAGCACTATCGCAGGCGATTGATCGTTATGGCGAAACATTTTTTTCGCTGACACCTAACAAAGAATCACTCATCGAGTGGGCGAACTCGCAAAAGACATTACAAGATACAGCAGATATCCGTGAATTACGTCTTGGTGGTGCGCATGTTTTCCAACAAGCCATCGAGCTCTTTCAGGGCATGCAAATGGAAGCGGATAAAGAAAGTGATGATGCGCATTGGTCTGCAATTCATCACAATATAGGTGATGTAATGGGCTTCATTGGGCAGCGTAGCGGTAGTTCGCATTTTTTAGAACAAGCTGCCATGTCATACGAACAAGCATTGGAAGCACGCACATTTGAAACTACGCCTTATGAATGGGGTATCACGCAATACAATATGGGTGTCGTACTGCAAACACTCGGCCAACTTGAAGACGATCTAAACTTATTAAAACAGGCTGGCGAAATATTTAAACAAGCTTCGACAGCATTAAAAAGAGAAGAACACCCTGAGGATTGGGCCTCTGCATTGCTAAGCGTAGGTAATGTACTTTGTTTGTTAGGCGTTCATCGACGTGGCCCGCGCACGTTGGAACAGTCTGTTGTTGTGATGCGTAATGCAATGGCCGAGCGTACACCAGATAAATCTGCTTATGCTTGGGCCATTACACAAAACAACTTAGCAGTTGCTTTGCAGTCATTGGGTACACATGAAGAAGACATTCAATCACTTGAAGAATCGATTCCAATATACGATGCAACTTTAAAAGCATTACCAAAAGAAGAAGTACCCATGATATGGGCTATGGTTACATCGAACCGTGCTTCAGCCATGCATGCTTTGGCAAAGGAGTCAGATCATGTTGATATGGCAATAAAAGCTGCATCCGAATTTTCAGAAATTGCTGAATTATTTGCAAGTGCAGAATTAGTTGAATACCAAAAACTTGCTGAGCAGCGAAGAGATGAGTCAGAAATTTTAGTTAAACGGCTTCAGGTGTAAATTCAATAACAATGATCCGAACTTATTCCCAACGCTTGTTAACGCCCTATTATGGGCTTGTGCAAATTGCAGAGACTGAACGTGCACGTGCATTAACTGTGGATGGGCAAACCTGGGAAATTCAATTTCTTCGTACGGGGAATGGTGCACAAAGTCAAAGCCAAATTTACAGGCGAGCGGTCACTATTAGTGATCGTGAAATCAAGCAAAAAAAATTAGATTCACTATTGGATGATAGTTCTGTTGACGAACGAATTTTAGAATTAATTGAGTATCTTGCGGATATCTCGTTACCGTTTCCCGCAGCAGATATTCATGAGTATTGGTTACTAGATGCAAAGGAACAGGCCCCTTTAGCATTAATATTTTCTTGTAAAAATTCAGAACAAATGAACGCATATCCATCACGTCCAGAATGGACCGCATTACCGTCCGCTGTGATGCCTATTGAATTGACTGAAGATGAAAAGTCCTATGCTTCCGCGCCGATAAATTATCGTTTAGAGCGTCTAGTTGCTGAGCGTGCTGGGATCAATCCAAAGGCAGATTGGTTTACAAGATGTACTAATGAAGAGCTAGAATTTCCGGCATTTATGTTGCGCGAGGATTGGCAAGAAGAAGAAAGTCATGATATGTGTCAACGTTATCTAACGCGACAGGCGCCACGATTATTAATGCTGCATGGTTTAAGTCAGGAATTTAGGGCACAGTTGGAAAAGAATGCACGTCATTATGCGCTTGAAGTTGCACGCTTTTACCCACTTTACCCTGAAATTATTGATCAACCATTAATGAACGCCATACTAGTTGAGGCAAAGTTGCGAGGTACAACAGAAGATCAACCATCATTGCATAATCGCAGAGATGGTATTCATTATCTTTAATAACTTGTTACATGCATAACAATAGGAATTCATATGCAACAATATATTTTTATTTATCTCGGTGGTGAACAACCCAGCAGCGAGGAAGAAGGTAAGAAACATTTTGAAAAATATCAAAAGTGGCTGGCTACATTAGGGGATTCAATTGTGAGTCCCGCTATTCCATTTAAGGATACGCACACTGTTCATACAGATGGTAGCACGCAACAAGGCACAACCACGCTAATGTCAGGCATGAGTATATTAAAGTTTGAGTCTATGCAGGCTGCTCTTGTTGCTGCAAAAGCGTGCCCATTTCTAGAAATTGGGGGCACACTAGAAGTCTCCGAAATGATTGAGATGTCTAAGGCTGTGAATTAAAAATCGATAAGATCATGACGCTTAAGTTGATTCAAAAACATATTTTATATGGCAGACGAGAATTCGAGTTACGTGATGATATTGTCAAAGTTAATGTTGTAAGCCTGCTGGATGAAAATAAAGATTTTGAAGTTGAGTTGGCAATGATCAATCCCGAACCTATCATCACCAAGTCACGAGTGGAGTTTCATAGTCGTGTGAAGTGTAGGCCGCTGCTTTCTTTATATATAAATAAGCCCAATGCAAAAGAATTTAATGCATTTGTGAATGCAATAAGAGAAAAGGCAGAAAATGATTTTAATACATTTGCAGGTATCAAAACGAGTTAACAATCTTTCTCGCTATGCGTACAACACTAAAACAGAAGCATTTAATTAAAGGTACTACAGAATACGAGATTTTTGATGATCATATTGTAATTCATGCAAAATCGAATTTTGGGCAGGAGAGTGGCGAAGCACTAACTGTAACATTGGCGGTGCTCAATCCAGAGCCGGTGATTACGCGATCACATTTGGAATTTGTTAGTCGTGTAAATGGTGAGCCACTGTTATCTTTAGCATTATCTAAGCCTAATGTGCGCGAGTTTAATGAATTCGTTAATACGCTTAAACAAAAAGCGCAGCAAGAATATGATGCAATATCTGGCCTTAGAGTTACTGCAAAACCTGTTATACCGAGTGGTAATTCTATTGAAGAACCACCCGAGTTTGATGAGGTTTCTCCAACAGATATCAGTAAAGATAAAAAAGTGAGTGTTGAAGGTGTGGAAAACGCAATCAATATGTTGAAACAATATGTAAATGACGAAGAGATTCAACCCCTAATAACAGCATTAACGTTACTAAAACAAGCGCCTGAAGATCATGCAAAATTGGTGAAGGTCGCAAGTGTATTTAATGAGCTTGGCTCTAGCCAAGGTGCCGTTCTAACGTATGCACCCTATATCACTATCATGCTTTCTGATGATCCGTTTGGCACTAGATAAGTAGTTGAGTATTGGTTATCTATGCATATATTTTTACTATATAGACAAATAGGAATAGTCATTCAAGCGAGTTGGTTTGATAAAATTTGGTAATTAAACGAATTCTTATATCAAGCGGAAGGTGATTTATGAGCGATGGAAATAACACAAGACCTAAGGTCCCCGAAGGTGTGACTGAGTACTATAAAACAACTCAGCAAGAGGCCAATGAAAAAGGCTTTGTTGGTTATAAAACCACATGGAAGTCATTCCAGAAAGAAGCTGAATATCAAACACCAAAACGACCATAAGTATATTAGCATTAATGAACAAAAAGCCCTCTTGATAGAGGGCTTTTTTATGTTTGCCAATTTAGATGGCTTGGTCTGTTACAGATTTAACGTTATAGTCAAGCTTAAATACGCAATGTAGTTTCTTAATTATCATGCAACAAGCATTAGCTGAACAAGAAGACCATCCACTAGCAGGCTCCAAAATGACCGGCTCAGATATTATTGTGCAAGTGCTTGCGCAAGAAGGCACTGATGTAATATTCGGTTACAGTGGCGGCGCCATATTACCTACCTACGATGCTGTGTTTCGTTTTAACGCGGAAACTAATGAGTCTATGCCTTTAATTGTGCCGGCGAATGAGCAAGGAGCAGGTTTCATGGCAGCAGGTTATGCACGTGCAAGTGGCAAAGTCGGTGTAGTGATGGTGACTTCGGGGCCTGGTGCAACTAATACGGTTACTCCTGTGCGGGACTGCATGGCTGACTCAACGCCAATAGTTGTGATCAGTGGCCAAGTACCAACTCCTGCAATAGGCAGCGATGGTTTTCAGGAAGCACCCATTGCAAACATTATGGGCGCAGTAGCAAAACATATTTTTCTCGTAACAGATGCTGAAAAACTAGAGGCGACGATACGTACTGCATTTGAAATAGCTCGTACTGGCCGACCTGGGCCAGTAGTTATTGATATTCCAAAGGATGTGCAAAATTGGGAAGGAGTATTTCAGGGTAAAGGGCAATTACCAATACGTGGTTATCGTGAGCGTATTGAAGACGTAGCAGAAAATATTTTAAACGATAAAGATTGTGAAACTTTTTATCACGCGTTTAAAAAATCTAAGCGACCATTAATTTATGCCGGAGGTGGCGTTATTAATGGCAATGCTGCAGATGAAGTACGTAACTTCGCAGATCAATTTAAAATTCCTGTTGTTACTACGCTGATGGGCATTGGTGCATATGACACTACACAAGAACGTTCATTGCATATGTTAGGTATGCATGGCACTGCGTTTGCAAACTATGCTGTAGATGATTGTGACTTTTTAATTGCTATTGGCGCACGTTTTGATGATCGTGTTGCAGCGGTACCGGCGAAATTTGCACCACGTGCAAAATATATTGCACATTTAGATGTTGATCCTTCTGAAATTCAAAAAGTTAAAAGTGTGGATTGGCACCATGTTGGTTTACTTCCACAAGCGATGCATAAGCTATGTGATTATGGTGTACACACTGCAAAGATGAATAATGACTATTCTGCATGGCATGCACATATCACAAAACTTAAAAGCACATATGCGATGAATTACGATAGAGAATCGACTTATATACAGCCATACGCAGTAATTGAAGAGCTAAATAAGCATGCTGAAGGGAAAGCTGTGATCAGTACTGGTGTGGGCCAACACCAAATGTGGGCCGCACAATATTTTGATTTTAAATCACCACGTCTATGGCTAACGTCTGGCAGCATGGGCACCATGGGTTTCGGTTTACCTGCTGCAATAGGTGCTCAATTTGCGAAACCAGACTTAGTTGTTATAGATATTGATGGAGATGCCAGCATTCGCATGAATTTAGGTGAACTTGAAACAGTTACTACTTATGATCTGCCAATCAAAATTGTTGTATTAAATAACTTGGGCGATGGCATGGTGAAGCAATGGCAAAAATTGTTTTTCAAAGGCAGATTATCTGCCAGTGACAAGTCTTTGCACAAAAAAGATTTTGTCAAAGCCGCAGAAGCGGACGGCTATGGCTACGCAGTACGGTTAGAAAATAAAGCGGAACTGCCCAAGGTGATCAAAGAATTTATAAATTTTAATGGCCCGGCATTTTTAGAGGTGATGATCGATCCTGATGCTGGCGTTTACCCTATGGTAGGGCCTGGTATGAGTTATGATCAAATGATTACCGGCGATCATATCCCTACACGTAATGCAGAGCTAACCAAGACTGATAAGGAAGTTGATTCGTCAGAAATGTTTTAGAGCTTGCAGCTAATAATCTCGTCTTTCATAAAAAGTTAATTTATTTGGCAAAAATATAGATAGGCGAGTGTTTTAAAGTTAATTTATATTCCCCATTATTTATTGGAATTAATTTTCGCTTAGGAGCAATTTTATCAATAGAAAGCTCTTCTACTTCAATTATATTTTCATCAAAACTTAATTTGACCTTTTTATTCATACTTTTATGCTCTGGTAGATAAATTCCATCCTGTTGTAACCATGCTACCCAAACACGTTTTCCATTCTTTTGAAGTTTATATAAACGTACTTGTGAGTCATGATGTTTAATACGCTGGATGCGATCGTAATTGTTGATGTGTTGCACAAGCTGCTGGATTGAATAGTAAAGCGGCCGCTTTTTCCTAATTCTACCGTTACGATTAATTACTAAAGTACCCGCCCATGCTGAGATTCCAGCCCCCGCTTTCATGAACTTAGTAGTTAAAAAAGGCAGGTCAATGGTAAAAGACAGATTAATTAATTTATAACCCTGTTCTGCAGCAATGAGTGTTCGCTGTACATGATCTGCTGCAATAAATTCTCGTGTCCATTTAAGTGTCTTTTTATCTTTGCTAACGAGTTTTTTAAAATAATCTGCTAGCTTGCAACGATCATTCTCGGATGCAGGAGGGATTAAAATTCCCTGCACTCTTGCTTTGCAATTTGTTGCCGGACCCCAGGCAATGTATGAAGTTGGAATTGTATCGCTAATTATTTTTTCTTTTTGATAATTTCGCATGGCCATTTCATAATTTAACCATTTTGTGACGTGTTCAATTTCGTATGGGTCTCCCAGATTATGAATATTAATTACATCAAATAAATCTGGCCGGTCTAATATTGAACGAATGTCAGCAAGTCCATGATGCTTGTCATGACGTTTTGTGTTTTTCCAAACTGACTCATAGTCAGATGGGCTTTCAACATTGAGATTAACTGGGGTAGTTAAAAAAGCGGCATGTGCAACTTGTACATTTGTATAAGCGGCATGTGCTGCATCATAGGCAATTGATAACATAGCAAGATAATCTTCAACTGGTTCAGGTTCATAGCTTGAAAATTCAGAGCCAATCTCATAATAACGTACAGGCCAGCGCAAACCCGGCATATCATTTTTGCCATCTGCATCGTAACGCTCAACTATTGTTTGAATCCAATTACGATATAAGTTTTCATATTGTTTTTTGGGTGTTGGATTGGTTGACTTAAATTTATTGCCATCTTTGTCTGCCCATTTGGAATGTGATTTAAGTGCAACTGTCAATTCAGTAAAGCCAACTTTTTGATATTCACGTACAAATAAATCAAGTTTTGAAAAATCAATTGGCTTATTAGGACCTTTTTGCATCTCACCCCAGGCAATGGCTTCTGCATAGTGCTTCATGCCAGGCATTCTAGTGTTGCTTAATGCATCTGCCATGCCCTTAACATATGCCGGAGAGTCTAATCCGGCGTACTCCAGTCCAATGGTAATACCCTTCCCAGCGAATCGTCCTGGAGTCTTAGCGTAAGTAATATTTACTGATGCATAAATAATAAGCGTGAGAAATAATCGAAGAAAGTTTAGAAATACACCAAATTTAGGAATATGCATAAGCTGATATTCAGATTGTAATGGCACATTATAAATAAGGTTGTAGTTATTTGTAAAAAGACTCAATAATCATTTTATGAAAAGAACGTTATTCATTGTTATTTTATTTTTCTTGCTCGTACTCGTTCTAGCGGGAATTGCGCTTGCTGTAGGTGTTTATAACCCACGTGTATATGAAGGGTTGCTGAATAAAATTGTGCATAGCAAAACGGGTTATCAATATTCTACGAAAGATCTTGCGATCGAACTTTCTCCTACAAGGATTAACGTGCATGGGCTTGTGCTGGAAAACCATGAATGGGAAGAGAACCCACAGCTTTTAACGGTACAGAATGCAGAAATAACATTGAATATTAAACGTCTCTTCAATGATAATTTACCTTATTGGCAAGCCAAGGTAAGTGATGTAGTCGTTCAATGGCAAGAAAATGATAAAGGCTTAAATTGGAGCACTTCAACGTTAGCTGATCAGCAAAAGTCAGAAATAGAAGAGCCACTAGATTTAAGAAATTTACTGAGTTTTTCAGAAATCGACGTAACTCAATCAAAGTTACGCCAACAAAAAAACGATGTAGAAAACGTTGTCGACATCAATGCGCTAAAATTGCTAAGAACAGATGAAAATTCGATAACTCTAAACGGGATAGGGGTTTATCAACAGCAAGAAGTAGCACTTGAAGGCTCACTAAATATTGCAGGAAATAATCCAACCAAACAAAATCTAGTATTTGCAATACAGGCAAAAGGTTTGGGGGTTGATTTACATACAAATGGCACCCTCAATCCATCGAATTTGGATGAGGCGGAAATGTCTTTGCAGGCAAGCTCAAAGGATCTCTCTGAAATAGAGAAATTTTTAGAAACATCTTTTCCTGCTATTGCACCTGTTGATGTGTCGTTAAATTTATTCGCTTCACAAGGTAATTATGAGCTTTCCAAACTGGACTTAGCATTAGGCGATAATCATCTTACAGGAGACATTCTTTTTAATCCAAATGATTCATTTGTTCGAGTAAATTTAAGCTCAAAGAAAGTCGATTTGACTCCATTTAAGTTAGATGAAGCAAAGCCAGAAACACAAGATCATATAGAGCAGGAAAGTAGCAGCCTAGAAGTTGATGAAGAAGAGATTGATTGGTCTTGGATGAATGAGCTCAATTCAGAAATTAATTTTGATATTGGTGAAATAAAAATAAATCAGAAGAAGCTGAAAGATGTGGGCGCACAACTAAAGCTAGTCGATGGAGTCATTGATATTAATTCAATCAAAGCATATTTCGAACTAGAAGACGAAGAAGATTCTGAACACACTTTTTTAACTGATCTGGTTGAAGTATCTGGCACATTGCAGCCTTTGAGCAAGAAAACGCTAGGTAAAGATCTTCAATTAGCGCTACTTATTAAAGATAGCGGAGCACAGTTGAATCTTGAGGGTGAAGTGAATGTTAATGGTATATCAGATAATAAATTAAATATTAAAGTAGAGGCATCTAAGCTAGACGCACTTGAAAATTATTTTCAGACAGATTTCTCCGCATATCTTCCTGCTGATATTAGTGTAAAAGGTGAGATCACAGAACAAGGTTTATCGCTCAACCAATTGCTTGCAAGATTTGGCGAAAGTGATCTTGCTGCAAATATCGATGTTGACTGGTCAGATAAAGTCATAAAAATTGAGGGTCTTGCTGAATCTAATTTGATTGATCTTACATCACTCATGGCTTCATCTGATCGTGATGAAGCAAATGCTAAGTCCAAAGATGACAAGATTTTCAGTGATGAAGTTATTGATTGGAGTTGGTTAGATTCATTTAATGTAAATGCAGATTTATCGATTAATGAATTAATCGCGAATAAAAATGTTTTTAATGATCTTAAAGTTCAGGTCAATCTTAGCGAAGGAAAATTATCCGTTGCGCCTCTGCAAGCGTTTTTTGCAGGTGGAAATGTAAAAAGTATTTTGCAACTCAATAGAATTGGCGAATCTGCAAATTTGGATCTACAGCTAGATGCACTAAATATAAGTTTAGCAAAATTAGGTGCAACAGGAGAGAGCGTATTAGAGGGTGGAACCACTGATGTAGTACTTGATTTAACTGGTAAAGGAAAATCGTTACATCAGATTATGTCCACATTAAATGGAGAAGTTGTTGCTGAAGTACAAAAGGGTGTAATTAAAAATGATACATTTGAGATGATTGGTACAGACGTTCTTCTAGAGCTGTTAAGCACATTGAATCCATTTATGAAAGAAGATGAAACCACCAATCTTGAATGTGCGGCATTAAAGTTTTCTGCAAAGGATGGAATTCTAAGTAGCAATAATCAAATTGCTGTTGAAACTTCTAAAATAAAAATTGTTGGTGGTGGAGTAATTAATATGAGTAGTGAAGAGCTTGAAATTGGTTTTAGTCCATCTGCAAAGAAAGGTATTGGTGTCAATGTAAGCAGTTTAGTAAAGTTTGTGCGTTTAGGTGGAACCTTGAGTAATCCACATCCGGAAGCAGATCCTGTGGGCCTATTAAAAAGTGGTGCTGCTATTGGGGCAGCTGTTTCTACAGGAGGTTTATCATTGCTCGTTGAAGGGCTGTTTAAACGTGCAGCGAATTCTGGCTCAGCATGTAACCAAGCGTTAAAAGATCAACAAGAATCAACCGACAATGAAGCGTTGGATCAACCTTCGCAGTCTATAGAAAAAGAATCGAATACTAGCTGATTATTTATTTTTTAAATCTTTCATGTACTTATTAGATTACAAAATGCAAACGACTGTAAATCCTGTCTGATATAACTTTCTTGTTAGTGATATACAGGCTAACTTGCAGTTTCAAAATAAAATAATTTCGCAGTATTGGAGGGAGTGATGAATTTATCAAAAAGCTTGGTTGCTGAATTTATTGGAACATTTTGGTTGGTACTTGGTGGCTGTGGTAGTGCAGTGTTGGCAGCAACTTTTATAACTGATACGGCAGTAATTGGTGAAAGTACTAGCTTTCCGTTAGGTATTGGATTAGTTGGTGTGTCATTAGCATTTGGATTAACAGTAGTAACAATGGCCTATGCGATCGGGCATATTTCTGGTTGTCATCTAAATCCTGCAGTCTCTTTTGGACTAATGGCTGCTGGTCGTTTTCCCGCTGGCAACTTAGTGCCTTATATCATTGCACAAGTATTGGGTGCAATTGTTGCAGCAATTGTGCTGTATGTTATTGCTAGTGGTGATGGCAGCTATGGCGGTCTAGCATCAAATGGGTTTGCTGGTCATTCACCTGGAGGTTACTCAATTGGAGCAGCATTGCTTACAGAAATCGTAATGACGTTTATTTTCTTATTAGTGATAATCGGCGCGACCGATCGACGTGCACCGGCTGGTTTCGCTCCGATCGCGATTGGTTTATGTCTTACACTAATCCACTTAATTTCAATTCCAGTAACGAATACATCAGTCAATCCTGCAAGAAGCACAGGCCCAGCGTTGATAGAAATGTTCACAGGCATTCAAAATGCAGCCGTAGGTCAATTATGGTTATTCTGGGTTGCACCAATAATTGGTGCAGTTTTGGCAGGAATTGTTTACAAAGCATTCTTTGAAACATCTGAAAGCTAAATACAACCACATCTTTAATTTAAAAGGCGCGATTAGCGCCTTTTTTTATGCCAATTATTAAGTAGATCATAAATTGATTCTGCTATGATCACTAAGACTATACAGAGGAACTTTTATGAAATTTATTCAATTTGGTCTGTTAATTATTTGCTCAATTATGCTTTCGGCTTGTCTTGATAGTCAAAACAAAACAACTGAGTTGAGTGCTGAAGATGTTCATGCAAGACAGCTAAAGGTCTACGAGGATGCCGCTGCCGATCCCAGGCAGTTTAAAGCTGAGCTGAAAGAAAACTGCCCTCATTTTGGCAATGCACTGCTCACTACGGCCGAAACTATTCAGCTGGGAACCAGAGTATTTAACGCAGGTGGGGTAAGTTTAACGAAACGAATTTATGAAGGTACGATCTATAAGCTATTATTTACAATAAAAGATGATTGTATGAAGTTAAGTGATGCACTGCAGATTGGACTAGAGAATGCGTACGCAAGTAAAGACCACCATGATCAAGCATGGGCAATGCGCAACGCACTTGACTTGATTATGGGTGGCCCACCATTACAGCCGCCAGGGGCAAAACAAGGCTATTAACTCAAGCATGTACAGACCTAAGCAATTATATTCCCTGTTAATCTCAATTATGCTGCTGACTGCTGCGGTGACAGCAGTTCATGCTGGGGAAAATATTGTTACTGAAAAAGAGAGTTTTGCCCAAGAGTATGATCAACTTGGAAGAATTCTCGAAAAAATACAGGATAGAGAAACAGCAATTATACATAAGCCTGAAATCATAAAAGAGATTGATAGAATCAAAAACTCTATTGGAAAACAAAGCAATTTTGATTCATTGTCTGAAGAAGATAAGAAATTATTCATAAAAAAATTCCAAAATAACAATCTTCATTGCGGTTATGTAACTAAAGTAATGAATGAACGAAATCGGTTATTACTGAATAAAGAAGCCCGGGCAGAGCTTGGCCCCTTATTAGATCAATTGCTGCAATGACAGTTCATATTTAGTTGTTATCCAGGTAGCTATTCCAAATTGTGGCTGCATATGCGAATATTTCTCAACGGCTACTGTATCTAACTTTTCATTGTTCAAAATATTTTTAAAGTTGATCGCATCTATAATGGTGTTATTGACCACATCTTCGTGCGTACTATTACTATTGAATGGAAATTTAAGCCATGGATATTATGAGGCAAACAGTCAAACATTCAAATGTAAATTACCTGGAGGTGCGCTTAGTTCCCAAGTCGAAGTGACCGATAGAGTAAATGAGTTGGGAGAAACCGTAACATTCACTCTGGATCTTGGCTTGTTATGGCGATTAGACCATTTGCGAATAGGCAAACACAAATTAGCGATTATTGAGCCCGGTGTTGATCGTAGAATGCAGTTAGATCAAGCAAAAGAGAATTATATGCAGGCTTATCTTTCACAGCATGCTGATCAAGTTGAGATTGAGTGGGAACAGTATGTAATTGTTGCTGATAGCGAGGTATTACTTACAAGCACTTATGTGAAATGGGCTGATAAAGAGGAAAAAAGAGAGTTGTTATTCGCAATCGATGGCGATTATGTAAACGTTGTGCACTTTGCACAAAATATGTCGAATACTTTGCAGAGTTTTACCACGAGCGCATCAGGCTTTTATCAGAACTGTGAATTTTATCTATAAGCTTAGTTTGCACTAACCGTACGTGAACTTGCCCATTGTCTTAACTTTTCAACTTTTTCAGCCATTACAACAGATAATGGTTTGGTACTTAGCAGCTCTTCCAACACTTGAATTTGCTTTAATGGAGTATTTTCAGCATGTGCAGCGTATAGGGCTGAAACAATGGCTTGTTCTATTTCTGCACCAGAAAATCCTTTACTAATTTTAGCCAGTCGATTTAAATCAAAACTATCTGGTGATACATCACGCTTTGCTAAGTGAATGCGAAAAATTTCTTGTCGCGTTTCTTCGTCTGGTAAATCAACGAAAAATATTTCATCTAATCGCCCTTTGCGAATCAGTTCGGGTGGTAAGGCTTCTATATTATTCGCGGTGATCGCTAAAAACACGGGCTGTTTGCGCTCAGCCATCCAAGTAAGGATGGTACCCAACACGCGATCGCTGGTGCCCGTGGTGTCATCACCACCACTGATGCCTTTTTCTATCTCATCAATCCAAAGCACACATGGCGACATGACCTCTGCAGTCTTAATTGCATCACGTAAGTTTTTCTCAGTTTCACCTATAAACTTGTTAAATAAACTACCCATGTCCAGTCGTAACAATGGTAAGCCCCATACTCCTGCGATCGCTTTTGCAGTTAAACTTTTACCACTACCTTGTACACCAATAAGTAATACACCCTTGGGCCGATCTAGGCCTTTGGGAGGATTTTCGGCAATGAAAACTTGTTTGCGGTGATTCAACCAGCTTTTTAATTTTTTCATTCCTGCAACATCAGAAAATTTTGCTGTGTTATATTCAAATGAAAGCCCATTATCACGGCTGAGCAGCCTATATTTTGCCGCCATGATTTCAGGTAAATCACATGTCGTAAGCGCACCGTCTTCTGCTATCGCCTGTCGTGCTAATCGCCGCACATCTTGTTCCGGTAAACCAGTAAGGTTACGTGCCAAGTGTTCGACAACCTCATCATCTTGGATGACATGTTTTGAATTATTTTTACCTTGCCATCGAATCGCTTCTTGAATGACGATATTTTGTAATTCTTTTGTATTTGGTAAGCGTAGCTCAAAATGTGCCACAAATTTTTCCAGTTCAGCAGGTACTTTCAAGTTATGACTAATAAAAACCAACGTGTTTGGTTTTTCTTCATATTGCAATGCGATTTCTTTTATGGTGCGAATATTAAAAGGGTCTTCTATATAAGGATGGAAATCCATAAATAAATAGATGCCTGATGTTGAGCCACTGCGAATATGTTTGAGTGCCTCGAGGGGTTCTTTATTAAATGCCTGAGCTGGCATATCGTTAACGTCGATTCTACGCAAGCCTTCAGTTACTGCCCATTGATAAAGTTGTCGAGGAAACTCAAGGACTAATTGCGTAAACAACTCTGTTACTCGCTCTTCTTCATGCGTTTCAATAACGATAATAGGCGTTTTAGATTTGATCAGGACTTTGAGGTCATTCAGCTCATACATTTTTAGAGGCAACCTCGAAACCAAATTGATACTTTATCTTGCATTATGTGTGTTTTAGCACTGAAGAGATTAGTCATGCAAGATGATGTGCGCTCAAGTGCACGATACCCGTGATTACCTGAATAATTTCAGCATTGAATAGTCATATGGTTGAATCAACAGAAAATGTTGGTGGAAAAAAACACCAAACGGTACTATTCATTACAATATGACTTCTGAATGTGTTTTTTGTAGAAAGCTGGATCTGATTTACCAGGGAGAGCTTGTTTTTATTAGCCAGGATAAATATCCAGCTTCACCTGGACACATGCTCATTGTTCCAAATCGACATGTACCGAATTATTTTGATTGTACGAATGATGAGGTCAAAGAACTTTGGGATACGGTTAAAATTGCCAAACAGCTTGTAGAAAAAGAGCATCAGCCCGATTCTTATAATATTGGTATCAATGTGAGCGAGGCAGCGGGACAGTCCGTTCCGCATACTCATATACATCTAATTCCTCGTTATGTGGGTGATGTTGATGACCCAAGAGGTGGAGTACGTAGTGTGATTCCACAAAAAAGAACGTATACAAAAACAGCTAGGTAAGTCATGAGCGAAACATCAAATTCAAACGAATTTAGAGAAATTCGAATTAATCCCATTGTGCCTACAGAGTCTGTATTGGTTTCAACAGCGCGAGGCTTACGACCACGTAAAAAAGAAAAGCCTCTGGAACAATCAGCTGAGGCAATTGTGGAAAGTTGTCCATTTTGTAAAGGCAATGAAGATAAAACACCGCCTACCATTGTCAGTTGGCCCAATGAAGAAGATTGGGCAATTCGAATTGTAGAAAATTTATTTCCAGTTTTAAGCGATCGACAGATTGCACAAAATTTAAGTTTTGGATTGCAACATGTGATTGATGGGTATGGGCGTCACGAAGTAGTTATCGATCATAATAATCACTCTATACGTGTTGACCAAATGTCTCCAGAACATTTGCATGCGCTTTTTATGATTTATCGTGACCGTATGCAAGCCTTGTATGATAGTGATGTGCGCATTAAATATGTATTGGTTTTTAAAAACTTTGGTCCAGCTGCCGGTGCAAGTATAGCGCATACACATAGCCAGATTGTAGCGATGCCAGTGGTGCCAGAAAATGTTTCCAATGAATTACAACATTCGCACCTACATTATGAAAAATATAACCAAAATATCTTTACGCATTTGGTAGACGAAGCACTCACATTTGAGGCAACTATTTATGATCGTGAATCAGGAGAAGTGCGTAGAAAAATCGATGTCGGTCAATATGTAATAGAAAAAACAAAACGGTTTATTGCTATAAAGCCGTTTGCAAGTCGGTTCGAGTGGGAAGTGCAAATATTTCCATTATTTTCGCAGGCAGATTTTTTAGCGTGTAAAGATGAGGATTTGAAAGATTTTGCTTTATTACTAAAGCGCACAATGATACGACTTAATAAAGTGATTGGTGGCGCACAATATAATTACTTTTTGCATTCCGTTCCACAAGGCGATGAATTTAAGAAACACGAAAAAAGCTATCAATGGCATTTAGAAATCTGCCCGCGTACCAGCATTCCGACTGGCTTTGAATTAGGTTCTGGATTATTCGTTAGTACTATTAGTCCTGAAGATGCAGCAAAGGCTTTGAGAGATGTAGAGATTAGTTAATCTGAGTATGCCTTAAAACTCACTCTAAAAAATAAACTATATAAAACAGGTACAAGTAACAAAGTTAAAAGTGTTGCGAATAATAATCCAAATATGATCGTAACGGCCATGGGTCTAAACATAGCAGTGCCACCCCACCATAATGGCATCATGCCTAAAACTGTTGTTGCTGTTGTCAGTAAAATGGGCCTCAATCTTTGTTGACAAGCATCTACAATGGCTTGTTTAACTTGTTTGCCTAGCTCATCAATTTCTATTTTGATTCTATCAATCAGCACAATTGCATTGTTGATGATGATGCCGGATAAAGATATCAAGCCTAGCAAAGTAAAAAAGCCTAACGAAGAATTTGCTAGTAATAGCCCTGCAGTTACGCCGATAATTCCCAATGGAATAGTTGCGAGAATGATAAGAGGGCGTCTTACAGAATTAAATTGGGCTACCAAAAGCAAAAGAATAGCCATTCCTGCAATAGGCAGTTTAGCAGCAATAGAAGCGTTTCCTTTTTCAGCCTCTTCTGATTCCCCGCCTTCATTATAGTAGTAGTCTCTTGGCCAAGATTTATGAGTTTCTTCAAGCCATGGGGATAATGTTTTATTTACCTCAGCTGCAGTCGCATCTTTTCGTAATTTTGCTTTCAGTGTGATGGTTCTATCTCGATCGCGGCGTTCGATCATCCCAGGTTCAAAAACTAAATGAATATCTGCAACTTGCTTAAGTGGAACAGATTGGCCTGTTGCTTCTGAGTACACGCTCGTGCCGTCTAATTTACCTATGTCTTGTCGATCTGCTGCAACGGAGCGTAATGTAATAGGAATCAGTTTGTCATCTTCTCTAAATTCAGTCATATCTATGCCAGATAAGCTTGCATTAAGAGAATAAGCAACATCGTCACTGGTTACGCCTGCGCGCCGTGCACGTTCTTGATCTACCTCGACTAACAGTTTTTTAGTTTGTTTACCCCAAGTATTTTTGACATGTGTAACAAGCGGGTTTGCATATAAATAGTTCGTAATATTATCTGTTATTTTATATAGCTCATTGATATTAGGCCCTGAGACACGAATTTGTATGGGATAACCTACTGGTGGTCCATTTTCCAAACGACTTAGGCGGAGATTTAAATCTGGATGATGTTTCGCTGCATATGCTTCAATACCAGCAATAATAGGTTCTACATCTTTCCCACTTATAGAATTTGCAATGACAAAAGAATTTGCGGGATTTTGATTAGGTGGGTTAAGGCCAAGATCTAAACGAGGTCCACCTTCACCAACAAATGTGAGCCAGTTTTTAATTTTTGCATCACCTTCTTTGGGCTTATAATAATTTTCATAGATAAATTGATCTATATCTTCAATTACTGCTTGATTCGATTCAATTGAGGTGCCTAAAGGCATTTCTAATGCGCCATTGAATACCGGATCCTCAGAAGGTTCAATAAAAGCAACTCTTACATAAGCCAAACCTTGAATTGCTGTGAAAAATAAGACTGATATAAAAATACCAAATATAAGCTTATGTTTAAGTGAGAAAAGTAAAATACTTTTATATAAAGCATAAAAAGGCCCTGAGAATGATGTTTGTGAAGAATTATCAGAAGCTTGTTTTTTATTTCTTAATGAAAAAGCCGATAACATTGGTATAAAAGTCATCGCAATACACCACGAAACTAAGAGTGTAATTGTGACAACATAGAAAATATCTGAGGTGTATTCACCTACAGCTGACTCTGCAAGTGCAATCGGCATAAAAGCGGCACTTGTGGTTAGTGAAGAGGTTAATAAAGGCAAAAATAACTCACGCCCTGATTCTATTGCTGCATCAATTGCAGAGGACCCTGCATCGTATTTAACCAAGATTGATTCAACCATTACGATTGCGTTATCCACCAATAGTCCAAGCGAAATTATTAGTGCCGCAAGTGATATTTGATTGATATCAATTCCGAATATCTGCATTACAAATATTGCAATAATCATTGCAATAGGAATCAAGCTGGCAACAACCAGTCCGGTTTTTAGGCCCAACATTATTACGATGACAATACATACGATCGCAACAGCTTGTAGTAAGCTTACGATGAAATCGTTAACACTGTTCTCGACTAAATTGGCTTGAAACCATATTTTTTCTATTTCGATTCCCCAAGGGTAAAGAGTTTGAATTTCTGGAACTAAGGCGTTTAATTGTGCTCCAAGCTTTAGAATATCTCCTCCCTCGCGCATCGAAATTCCAATTGCGATTGTGGTTTTTCCATTTGCGCGCGCGATACTCTCCGGCGGATCTTCATAGTCGCGAAATATATTTGCGATGTCACCTAGATATACGACACTGCCATTTGGAACTGGAATAACTGTCTTACGTAAATCTTCCAGAGTTTCAAAATTACCTGTGGGTTCTAAAACAATTCTTTCTCTTCCTGTTAAGATGTCGCCGCCTGATGAAAGTATATTGACAGTACTTAAAACAGCAGAAAGTTGTTTTGGAGAAATTCCAAGTTCGGTGAGTCTTGCATTGTCATATTCAACGAATATAGACTCTTTTTGCACACCGTGTAAATTAACTTTGGCAACATCTGGAAGTTTTAATAATCGGTCACGAATATCGTCTGCAACATCTTTTAATTCTGCATAACTGTAGCCATCACCAGTTAGTGTATAAACACTGCCAAATACATCTCCATATTCATCATTAACAAAAGGCTCGCTCGCTCCATCCGGTAGTTCTGATTGAACATCAGCAACTTTTTTATCTTATTTTTCTACTGTATGATGATTCACAATGTTTCCCTTATCGATGAGACTATTTTGAGTTTTTACTGCTCATGAGACTCCGTTATCTACCTCTATAATTTCTTCAACAAAAAAGCAAAGTATTTTGGGATTTAATAGAAGTAGTAAAATGTTTCTGCGTGTAAAAGAGAGAAGCAATACCTAAAAATAGTATTTTTGCTCAGGATATCTTTACGTGTAATGCACCCTTTAATTCAGGCCTAATTATATTGAGCATTAGATCTGCACTAAGGATATATAAATGGTGGTCCCAGAATCGTTTGATTTTGAGCGTGACGTACTTCGTGGTGGAGTGTGGGATC
>JBCCEI010000004.1:0-37793 GCA_039030355.1 Pseudomonadota bacterium
CACACTACGCTCAATAGAGCTCGCTGATAAATTAATCACACTACATAACATTGCAGATTTAGTGATCCCCAAAGAATACCACTACAAAGTCCATGTAATTTATCAATCAGCTGATTTTCTCAAGAGAAAAATCAATAAAAATAAAAAAAATTTTGATGTATGTGTCATTGGTCATTTACGCGAAGAAAAAGATCCACTGCGCGCAGCTTATGCTGTACGGAAATTGCCAATCAGTTCTCGCATAAGAGTCAAACAATATGGCAAGGCGCATACTGAGATCTGGGCTCAACGTGCAGAAAAAGAAATGCAAATTAACTCAAGATACAAATGGTATGGCGAAGTCCCTCATTGGAAAATTAATCAACTATATGCAAGTGCAGATATCATGGTGCTCAGCTCCAAAATGGAAGGTGGTGCAAATGTCATTTCTGAAGCTTGTGCTGCAGGAATGCCGGTTATTGCATCTAAAATTGACGGAACTATTGGCTTACTTGGAAAAACGTATCCAGGTTACTACCCATATGCTGACACAACCGCTTTAAAGAATGCATTACTTAAAGCTGAAAGTGACACTAAGTATTTAAAGGATCTTACACAGAGCTGCAAAGCAAAAGCGAATTTATTTACCTATACACGTGAAAAAAACAGCATGAATAAATTGCTTAATGATTTGCTATAAATCTATTCAATTTGCAAACCAAGCATAATTTAAGACGCAAGAAAAATGATTTCTGATAAAAGGTACAAGTTGGACAATTTATGTTCTTGTATCAAATTCACTGATCATAAAGATAATGATGTTTTAATTGTTTGATGAATGAAACAAGCGTAGTTTAGATGTTGTGAATGTTTTAAAGGTTGTTTAACCGTCGTAGGCTGATAAACAACAAATCGCTGATCGAACTGGCGTAACTTATTACAAATGCCTATAACAAGTAGAGTGCTACTTGAAGTAGGTAAACTAGTACAACACGCGTGATTCGACACAAAAACATCACTTATAAATTAAATAAGCCTACACTGAAAGCCCGCCTCACACTAACAAATGCGGGCTTTCTTTTGTCCACTACTTATTCGTTTTTATTGTTTTTTCAAGCTTAATTTACTAAGTTGTTTATCGTGTAATTTGCTCAGCCCAAGTAATGCGAGGATAGCGCCTAGTAACGCAAGCGCCATATCCGACTGTGTATCCCATACATAGCCTTGTGTGCCCAAAAATGCATCAGCATCTTCGCCAACGACAAGCGCTGCCCACCATTCAATCAATTCATAAAATGCACTAAATGCTAAACAAAAACACACAATAAAAAAGAATTGCCAAAATGGTTTAATAATGATGTTTTTACGAATAATTATTTCCCTTGCTATTAACGCAGGCACAAATCCCTGTGCTAAATGGCCCACTTTGTCATAGTTGTTACGCGCAAAACCAAACCATTCTTTAAAGTAATCAAATAATGGTACTTCTGCATAGGTGTAGTGACCACCAACCATCAAAATTACGCTGTGAACAAGAATTAACACATACAACAGCGTCGTTAGTCGAAATGAATTATACGTAAGCGCTAATACAATAAGGCCAATGATCGCTGGTAAAACTTCTAAAAACCAAGTGAGTGGATCTTTTGGTTGAATTCCGGACCAAATTAGAACAGCAAAAAATATTACTAACCAGAAAAGTCTATACATAAATTGGATTTTCTTAATTCGATTGAATACGAATACTTTCTAAGGAATCGCTTTGTGCTTCCACCTTGCCAATAACGCAGGCGTGTGGATAGCCAAGTTCGTGCAACTCCTTAACACATGCATCTTGATTTTCACTTGGTATCGATGCCAACAAACCACCTGCAGTCTGCGGATCAAATAATAATGGATAAAGATCATGCTTGATGGCCGCTTCAGGGTTTTTAATCGCACGGCGTAGCCGTACATTTGATGCCTGCAATGAACTTAAAATACCAAGTTGAATGGTATCAAGCGCACCCGATAAAACTGGCAATGAATTAATATCAACTCTGATATCAATTTGACCAGCTTTAACCATTTCGACCAAATGACCAAGTACGCCAAACCCTGTTACATCGGTGCACGCATGCACATCATATTTATATAAACACTGTGCGGCCATATGGTTAGAGTGAATCATCGACTCAATTGCTTCCGTCACCCACCGGCCTTTTGCCTTGCCACGCATATCGGCAGCAAATAAGGTGCCTGTTCCTACCGGCTTAGTAATAATGATCGCATCACCCGCCTGCATGCCGCCTTTTGATAATAGCTTTTGTTTTTCAATGATGCCGGTAACACTTAATCCAAAAGACAACTCAGCGCCTTCACTGGAATGACCACCTATAAGTGCCGCATTATGATGGTTTAAAACTTGTAACGCTCCTTGCATCATTTGCTGTAGTTGTTGTTCAACTATTTGCTCTCGACCATAAGGCACGGTTGCTATGGCCATGGCTGCCTGTGCCTCGGCCCCCATCGCGAATACATCGCCTAAACTATGATTCGCTGCAATTTGTCCAAACACATAAGGATCATCAATAAAGGAACGAAAATAATCTACTGACTGTACTTGTACCTTCCCTGGTGGAACCTCAAGCACAGCTGCATCATCCGGCGCATCTAATCCTAAAATTACATCATCACGCTTTACTGTGGTTAGTTGATTCACTACACGACTTAAAACATTACTGCCTACTTTTGCACCACACCCACCACAACGCATGGCAATAGTAGAGATTTCTTTAAGTGCTTCCGCGTTACTTAACTCACTTTGTATTGGTTCGATGTCAGCTTGCATTTCTGGAAGCCGGTTATATTTATTCATAAACTCGCGATCGATATAATCTTTAAGTTTCCAAATCCAAGCACCCTCGAAAGTAAAGATTCCCCGTGAGCCTATAGCGCATTTGTCGCCTGTACTTATTAAACTTAGAAAACTAATTTGAGGCACATGTTTTTTCAGTTTTTTATCTTTCAATGCACGCCGAATATTTTTATATAACGGTGGCCCCTGACGAACTGCAAACACGCCTGATTTTGGGCGTGGATAATCTATTACAGTTGCAACATCACCAGCTGCGAACACATGTTGATGAGATGTAGATTGCAAAGAATCATCTACTGCAATAAAGCCTCGCTCATCAACTGCTAACCCAGATTCTTTGAACCATGCTGGGGCCGAAGCGTGAGTGGCCCAAATAATTGCATCCGTCTCTAACGTTTCACCATTATCGAGTTCAATCACGTTTTCACTGACACGTTTTGCTTTAATTCCTTTATGAATAGTGACTTCACGTTCAGCCAACACACGCCGAAAACGTTTCTGTATGGATTTATTATGTGTGGACAATACCGGAGTATTACCAGTGATAATGCCAAACTTTAGTTTGCCTGCACTAAGTGATTTCTCATGCAATAATTGTTGTAAATGAAATTGTGTAGCCAAAGCTACTTCAACACCGCCCGCCCCTGCGCCTACGACGACAACTTTAAAATCACCTTTACGTTGTACTGCTCTTTGCATCAATTGATCCCAACCTTGTAGAAATTCATTGATGGGCTTAACAGCTAAGGTATTTTCTTTAGCGCCTGGAACTTCGATATGAGAGGGAGTCGATCCCGTATTAATCGATAACACGTCATAGTGAATTGCAGGGCGCTCTCCACAAATAACCTGTTTATCTTCCAGCTGCAAAAATGTTGCTGGCGCGTGAATGAGCCGTGCACCACAAAATTTTGCTAGTGGGCGCAAGTCGATATGACTCTCATCATATCGGTAATGCCCCGCTATATAACCTGGCAACATTCCTGAGTAGGGTGTATGTACATCACGCGTTATCAGAGTGATCTGCAAGCCTGGCATGGGATTCATGCCGAATTTTTTTAACACGGCAACATGGCTGTGCCCACCACCAATGAGCACTAAGTCCTTAATAATTGGAATGTTTTGAGCAGCTTGCAAAATTAATCTCTGATTTTAACCCTTTGTTAAGTCTCTTACGTTTATAGGTCTAGATGCACGTTATTTAGGAAACTCAACACAAAGGGAATCAATATGATGAATAATATCTTCAAGTGGCTAGGTATACTCCTAGTACTTAGTTTAACAGCTCCTTGTATCGCAGCTAGTAAATATGATCGAAACTATGTGCCGATCAATAACCAAAATGTCGAAATCGAGATCATCACGGATAATGGTGATGCTTTTTCAATCTATCCTGTCACTCACCGTCACCTCAAAAATGAGTATCGAGCTTATGTTGAGGCGATCAATGGTGAAAATTATTCATTGCAAATTCACAATCGATCGAATCAACGTTTGGGTTTGGTAATTGCTGTGGATGGCAGAAATATTATTTCAGGCAAACGATCAAATCTAAAGCATAATGAAAACATGTACATTGTTGGCCCATATGAAACACAAACCTATTCTGGATGGCGCACCAGTAGCAAAGATATTCACCGCTTTTATTTTACCGATATGGAAGATTCTTATGCGCATGCATTTGGAGACGACTCAGCAACCGGTGTAATAGCTGTTGCAGTGTTTGAAGAAAAACGACCTTTCTTTGCTAGCCGTGAAAAAAGAAAAACCTCAAAACCCAGTGTACAAAATGCACCTAGTCGTTCTAGTGATGCTGCTAAAGGTGAATCGGCCCTTATGGACCAAGCCGAAAATGAAGTGGGCACAGGTTTTGGCGAACATGAAACATCTTATGTACGGAAGGTAACGTTCAATGCTAAACGAAGTGCAACAATGAAGAACTTCTACAAGTACGAATGGCGTGAAACGTTATGCCATAAAAAAATCATTCAATGTGGTCATGCTCTCCCACATAAAAATAATAGATTTTGGCCACATGAAGATTACGAAGTAGGTTATGCACCATACCCGCCCGGTTATACAGACTAGATTGTAATTTATCGGGATTCCAGCTGCAGTGTTAATTAGCTGCAGTTGGATTTGATTTCAGATTGTAACTCGACTTTTTTCGCTTCAAGTTGATCGTCAGATATATAAGTTCTTTCGCCTGTCGCATCATCAAGTTCGTACCAGCGGTAGTTGCCTTCGCTATAGCTTTTTAATTGATCTTGTAATGTTGCACAAAGTTTTTTCTTTTTGTCTTCTGCTGCTTTAGCTTCTTGACGTTTTTCTTGTCGCTCTAGACGTTCAGACTGTAAATAATTTACATATTTTCTTTGATGCATTAAACGCTGCTCAACATCAGTAGAGCTTTGGCTAATTGATGTAGAACCAGTCTTAACATTTAATTTTTGCGCTTGGGTATTCATTTTACGATCACTGTAATGCACCTTGCCATTAGCATCGACCCATTTGAAGATTTCTGCTTGCGCAGTACCACTTAGAAGGGCAAACCCAAGTATTACGATCGTAATTAGTCCAACTCTGCTCATACCGTCACATCCTGTTCAGATACTGTATTTGTAAAGTAATTGTGCAGGAACTGATCAAATGTTTGTGTGTCAGAGGCCTCATATTGTCCTTGTTTTTCAACCGACTGTCTGACGTGTTCCTGAAAGAAATTGAGGTCTTTGTCGCTTAACTCACTATTGCGTAGTTGTTTTTCATGTTGTTTAGACAAACGCCGTGCATACTCAAAAAAACATTCATTATTTTCACGCATTTCGCTTAATACTTTAGCTGAAGGAGTGAGTTCAGCATCGTTAATTACTTCCAGCTGCTGCTCAAGCGCAGTGCTATATTGTTCACCCTTATTTTGCTTATCCAAAATACCAGCCACTGGTAACATTTCTGTAAGCAGTTCTCTCCCCCAATCTTGCAAAGAAATAGATTTATTTACTTGAGCAAGTTTCAGCTCAGGGTCACGCCCTCGGTGCGCAACGTTGCTTTCATTCTCCTCCACCGCATCTCGTTCATGTTTGTTGATTAGAGGACTATTTTGCAATAAGCAAAACAGCATATAGGTTTCTAAAAAATAAAGTTGGCTTTCACTAATACCCAATGGATCAAACAAATTTAAATCTAAAGATCTTAATTCAATATATTGCACACCACGTTGCGCCAAAGCATGTACTGGTTTTTCATTTTTCACCAACGGTTGCTTTGGACGTATTGTACTGTAGTACTCATTTTCAATTTGTAAAATATTGGCATTCAATTGTCGGTATTCACCATTTACTTTTACACCAATTTTTTCATATTCAGGACAGGGTGTTTCAATTGCTTTAGTTAAACAATTAATATATGAGGGCAAATTGTCGTAACAAGCCTGCACACCTGTTTCATTTTCTTTTTTATTTGTATAACCAATATCGCCCATACGCAAACTCGTGGCGTAAGGCAAGTAATAGGTTTTACTATCGAATTGTTCAAGCGTTCCGGGTTGGCCGCTCAAAAAAGATTTACATATAGCAGGAGAGGTTCCAAACAAGTAAAAAATCAACCAACCATAGCGTTGCAAATTTCGAATCATTGCAAAATACTGTTCGGAAATAAAATCTTGTAATGTTTGATCTTGATTTGCGAGGAGTTTTTGATAGTAAGGCCAGAATTCATCTTGCAGAGAATAGTTAAAATGAACTCCTGCAATTACCTGCATCATTTTCCCATATCGATAACCCAAGCCGCGCCGATAAACGGTTTTCATCATGCCAAGGTTTGAACTACCATAGTCCGCGATGGGGATACCCTCTTCACCTCCCACCACACAGGGCATGCTTGCACCCCACATGTATTCTTCTCCAAGATGGGCATAAACAAATTGATGAATCTTATACAAATAATCACGCGCGTTTTTCACACCATCTATGGGTGGCGTGATTAACTCTAACAAGGCTTCAGAGTAATCTGTGGTGATGTATGAATTAGTTAAAGCAGATCCTAAACTATTTGGATGCGCAAGTTGCGACAAGCTACCATTTATATCAACACGCAGCGCTTCTTTTTCTATGCCAACATGGTTGCCTGCCAACAATGCAATTTGCAGGTCGCGATCTATGGTCGCTAATGTATTATGTAATTGTTTATACATGGGCAAAGATGGTTATTCTTTTTATTCTATCCAATTACAATTATAACGACTTGCACTATTAATGATGGATTTTTATCAAACACCAATTCATCCCTGTGGTTATCTGCCAAATCGCTATAGTGTCAATATCTTTGCAGATCCCAATACGGAAATTTCTACACGCACCTATAGTTGGCTCATAGACCATGGCTTTAGGCGCAATGGCAATCATTTATATCGACCACATTGCCCAGATTGTAAAGCTTGTGTACCAACTCGTGTAGCAGTTGATCACTTTAAACCCAGCCGCTCACAAAAACGCATACTAGCGCGCAATAAAGATATCGATATCCAAGTCATCGAAAAACAATTCAAGCAAGTACACTTTGACTTATACAAGCGCTACTTAGAGGACCGACATAATGAAAGTCCTATGACAACATCTAGCCAACAGGACTATGAAGAATTTATTCTTGGTAGTTGGTCCGATACCTTATTTCTAGAGTTTCGCTTAGAAGAAAAATTAATTTGCGTTGCTGTGTATGATTATTTACCACAAGGCCTTTCCGCAGCGTACACCTATTTTGATACAGCATACCAAAACCGTAGTTTAGGTAAGCTAGCTGTATTAAAACTTATTGAACAGGCGCAATTGCAAAATCTTGAATACGTTTATTTAGGATATTGGATCAAAGAGTGCCAAAAAATGAGTTACAAAACCAACTTTGCACCAACCGAAGGTTTTCTTAACAAACAATGGCAAGTGATCGAAGCTGAAAAATAAATTTTTAGTGTAGCTAGGCTAATTGAATACGAAAATAATCACACTTAAACGCAAAGGTGTAAGCCTTAAGCCAAAAGATCAGTAAACTTTTCCCAATTAAATACGAGACCTGGATCTGTTTTCCTACTCGGTGCAATATCAGAATGCCCAGTAATGTCTTCCTTACTTAATGATGGGTAAGCCATTCGAAGTGAATCGACTAAAGTTGCTAATACCGCATATTGTTCAGGCTCATAAGGTATTTCATCGGCTCCTTCTAACTCAATACCGATGGAAAAGTCATTTACTTTAGCTTTGCCTTTATAGCTTGACTCACCTGCATGCCAGGCGCGTTTATTAAATGGCACAAACTGCAAAACCTCACCACTACGTCGAATTAAAATATGTGCTGAGACTTTGTTATCAGCGATTTCTAAAAAGTAAGGGTGATCGTTTGGATTTAATCGGTTCGTAAAAAGTTGCTCTATATATGAACCTCCAAACTCATTCGGCGGCAAGCTGATGTTATGCACCACAATTAACGAAACCGATACCCCTTCTGGCCGCTCATCATAATTAGGTGATGGTACAAATCGCACCCCAACCACCCTATGACTCGCAGGATCAACTCTCATTACCTAACTTTACAATAATATGATGTCTATCGAACATTCAACATACAAATACTAGCAACATTGATCCTTATTGGAGCTGTCTTTTTGCCTATAATCAATCGTATTTCCAAATCGATCTTTTTCAATCGCACAACAGGCCAGAATCTCTTTTTTTAATTTTGTTCGACCTCGTTGTACACGTGATTTCAAACCTGAAATTGAAATTCCAATTCGTTCAGCAGCTTCAGCTTGCTTAATTTCATTGAAGTCGGTTAATAGTAAAGCTTCTTTGTATTTTGGATCTAGCCGGTTTGTAAGTGGCCTTAAACATTTAGTAAATCCATTATCTATGCTATCAGGCATTTTTTCGAGGCCTTCAATCACTGTTTCTAAATCATCAACTTCAATTGTAGTATTGATTCCAGATATTTTGCGGTAGTAGTCTGCAATTCTATTTTTGGCAACGGTATATATCCATGCAGTTGGGTTCTCTGCACCAGCTAACGCATCCTCGTTTTGCAGCACGCGTAAGAGAATGTCGTGTACCAAGTCCTCGGATACATCGACATCCACTTTAGTACGAACATACTTGGTTAATAAGGATCGTAACTCACCCCAAGTTGTGTTTAGTTCAGACATTTATGTACAACACACGCTTGATTTTGAGGTGTTAGCTTCTTTGGGATTATCGTCAGTTATGGTGTACCACTCCCAATTCAATCCTTGTGGCTCGGTTGACCACACTTTATCTTGTGTCGCGAAACAGCATGTAGATTTATCTTCAAATATATCTGCGATTCCATCACGCTCAAGCCGCTTCATCACACCACTTAAATTTTCATTTTTCTCAGCTTCCACTCCAAGATGATTGATTCGATCATCCGCATTAGGGTTTTCGATCAAAACCAGTTTCAAAGGTGGATTGTCAATCGCAAAGTTTGCATATCCCTCTCTGCGTTTATGTGGCTGAGTATCGAAGAGCTTAGCGTAGTAACTTACAGCTTCTTCAATATTTCGTACGTTTAATGCTAATTGTAGTCTCATGGCACTCACTCCATATTCTTTAATTGAGTTAGTAGTAAAGACGTATCAGAAAGAGAAAAGACGCAAAAATTTGTAAATTGGAGAATGTCTGCTTTGGGTCGTTAGCGGACATTATATACCGATCATAAAAAAGGCCCCGCAATGCGAGGCCTTTAATCTTTTGATAAGTGTGGAAAGAATGATTACATCATTCCACCCATGCCACCCATTCCGCCCATGCCACCCATATCAGGTGCGCCATGGTCATGTGCGGCTTCTTCTTGTGGCGCTTCTGCTACCATTGCTTGTGTAGTAATCATCAAGCCTGCTACTGAAGCTGCATTTTGTAGAGCAGTACGTGACACTTTTGTTGGGTCCAAAATTCCCATTTTAATCATGTCGCCAAACTCGCCAGTTGCAGCGTTGTAACCGTGGTTACCTTTACCTTCGTCAACTTTCGCAAGAATAACGGATGCTTCTTCACCCGCATTACTTACAATTTGGCGAAGTGGCTCTTCCATTGCACGCTGTGCAATGCCAATACCTAAGTCTTGTTCATGATTGTCACCGTTAAGACCATCTAATGCTTGACGTGCGCGTAGTAAAGCAACACCACCACCAGGCACTACACCTTCTTCTACCGCTGCACGTGTTGCATGCAATGCATCTTCAACACGAGCTTTCTTTTCCTTCATTTCAACTTCAGTTGCTGCACCTACTTTGATGACTGCAACACCACCAGCTAACTTAGCCATGCGTTCTTGAAGTTTTTCTTTGTCGTAGTCAGATGAAGCCTCTTCGATTTGTGCTTTGATTTGCTCAACACGACCTTTGATGTCTTTACCTTTACCAGCACCATCTACAATGGTGGTGTTCTCTTTTGAAACATCTATACGTTTTGCACTACCAAGGTCATCTAAGCTCGCTTTTTCAAGCGATAAACCCACTTCTTCTGAAATGACAGTGCCACCAGTTAATACCCCTATGTCTTGCAACATGGCTTTACGACGATCACCAAAGCCTGGTGCTTTAACCGCACATACTTTAACGATGCCGCGAATTGTATTTACTACCAAGGTTGCAAGTGCTTCGCCTTCAACATCTTCAGCAATTATTAACAATGGACGGCCTGCTTTTGCGACACCTTCTAACAAAGGAAGTAAATCGCGGATGTTAGAAATCTTCTTGTCATGTAACAAAATAAATGGATTTTCTAAATCAGCAGCCATGCTGTCTTGGTTGTTAATAAAGTAAGGAGAAAGATAACCACGATCAAACTGCATGCCTTCAACCACCTCTAGCTCGTTATCCAGAGCGTTTCCTTCTTCAACTGTAATGACACCTTCTTTACCAACTTTATCCATAGACTCAGCAATGATGTCGCCGATAGAAGCATCGGAGTTTGCGGAAATGCTACCGACTTGTGCAATTGATTTGCTGTCAGAACATTTCTTAGACATCTCCGACAAACTTTCTACTGCAGCTGTAACAGCTTTATCTAAGCCACGCTTAAGATCCATTGGATTCATGCCAGCTGCAACTGCTTTCATACCTTCACGCACGATCGCTTGTGCTAGCACGGTAGCCGTAGTGGTTCCGTCACCTGCAACATCAGATGTTTGTGAAGCAACTTCCTTCACCATCTGCGCGCCCATGTTTTCAAACTTGTCTTCAAGTTCAATTTCTTTTGCTACTGATACACCGTCTTTTGTAACAGTTGGTGCACCAAATGATTTATCTAGAACAACATTGCGACCTTTAGGCCCTAATGTTGCTTTAACTGCGTTCGCTAAAACGTTGACACCTTGTGCCATTCGTTGTCTAGCGTCTTCGCCAAAACGTACTTCTTTTGCACTCATGATTTTTCCTTCCTAAATGCGTTAAAAACTTTTAATTAATTTGAATTGATGAGGATTATTCGACTACGGCCATGATGTCATCTTCACGCATCACAAGTAATTCATCGCCATCGACTTTTACTTCAGTGCCGGAGTACTTACCAAACAGTACTTCGTCACCTTTCTTAACATCTAATTTGCGAATATCGCCGCTATCGGTAACTTTTCCATTTCCTACAGCAACCACTTTGCCTTTAATGGGTTTTTCAGTTGCTGAGTCTGGAATCACAATCCCGCCTGGGCTTGTGCGTTCCTCTTCCATACGTTTGACGACCACTCGGTCATGCAATGGACGTAATTTCATTGACGCCTCCTAAAAAGCTTAAATTTGTAAATAAAGAACGGTTTATACTATGGGTGCTTTAATTGTTAGCACTCTCATTTAATGAGTGCTAATGATACGAATGAACACTTTGAAGTCAAGCGTTATCTAGGATTTTCAATTCAGGATTGAATCTCATCTATCCTCTGGTCGATCCGCAACTTCCCCCTCAATGACATCACCAGAACGTGGACGATGTGCCGATTCTGAATGTACTCCACCCATATTACTGGCTGTAAATGCACCACCACCGATATTTGCCAAAGGGTTGAATTTATTGATTATAAGTTTCACAACCGGTCTGCGCGTAAAAGGTAAAAGACAGATAAAGCCAATGGCATCGGTAAAAAACCCAGGTGTTAGCAACAAAGCGCCGCCAATGAGTAACGCCACGCCTTCTAAAATTTCGTTTGCGGGCATACGCCCTTCGCTAAGTGCTTGATTAAAGCGTAAATACGTTTCAGAACCTTGGCTTTTTAATAGCGATGCACCAATCACCGCTGTCAGCACTACCAATGCAATTGTGGGCAACACACCAATCATGCCACCTACCTCAATTAATAAATAAATTTCAATAATTGGTACAACCAAAAATAGAATCATCAAAATCGGAAAAATACGTACGCGAGTTTGGGGCATAGTGCTGTTAGTTTGAGGTGATACTGGCAATATGGGGGTGAGAGGCACAAACTTCAACTGCTAATTCTAATCCACCTATAGTAGAAAATATCATGAACCAAGCCCTTCTCGTGCTGACCACCTTTCCAGATATCGACACCGCCCAGCGGCTGGCGGAAGGGTTGGTGCAGGCAAATCTCGCTGCATGTGTAAATATTATGCCTGCGGGGCAATCCACTTATATGTGGCAAGGAAAACTTTGCAAGGAATCCGAGCATTTAGCGGTCATTAAGACCATGGAAGATCGTTATCAACAAATTGAAATTTTTATAAAAGAACAACACCCATACGAACTTCCAGAAATAATTTCGACTCTAATCAATAACGGTTCTGAAAAATATTTAGATTGGTTATCAACAAACACAAGATTATGAAACTAGCACGCATCATCCTACTTTTATTATTTACCTTTTACAGTTCAAATTCATTTGCTGAAGGTGGACTTTCTAGCCTCACTGGCGAAGAGGAAGAAGAGTTTTTAGAACCAGATGTAGCTTTTGTAGTTACGGTACAAAAAGCAGATAGCACATCGATCAAAACCAATTGGCTCATACAGGATGGTTACTACTTATATAAAGACAAAATCAGCGTTACACCAGCCGATGAATCCCAAATCACAATTGGTGACATCCCATTACCAGAAGGCGAGCAAAAAGAAGATGAATACTTCGGTACGATTTATAGTCTAGAAAAAGAATTCAATGCTGATATTCCTATCAACCACTTAGCAGCAAACACTAAAGCCGTTGATTTAGTATTTAAATATCAAGGTTGTGCAAAAGCCGGGCTTTGTTACCCACCGATTACAAAGACCATCAACGTTGCTTTTGACTCAAGTGGTAATACTTCAGTCAAAGTTAGTGACAATACTGATGAAGGTGTTGCTAGCTCATCCTCTAGCGGTGCTGAGTTTCAATCCGAACAAGATAAAATTGCCAGCACACTAGCTGATGGTAATTTCTGGACCACTATGTTTGTGTTCTTTGGTTTGGGTTTGTTGCTCGCATTTACGCCATGTGTATTCCCGATGATCCCAATCCTTTCTAGCATTATTGTAGGTCAAGGCGATAATCTTTCTACATCGAAAGCTTTTTCCTTATCACTCGTTTATGTAATGGCGATGGCTGTCACTTATACACTTGCAGGAATGGGTGCAGGTTACTTTGGTGAGAATGTTCAAATTTGGTTTCAAACGCCTTGGGTTATTTATGTCTTTGCAGGTATTTTTGTTTTACTCTCACTCGCAATGTTTGGCTTTTATGAACTGCAAATGCCAAGCGGCATTCAATCCAAATTAAACAACATTAGCTCTAGCCAAGAAGGCGGCACCTATGTAGGTGCGGGCATTATGGGTTTCTTGTCAGCACTAATAGTGGGCCCATGTGTAACAGCTCCATTGATTGGTGCACTAATTTATATTTCTGAAACAGGAAACATTTGGTTTGGCGGTCTAGCGCTATTTGCGCTGAGCATGGGTATGGGGGCACCACTACTCGCTATTGGCACGTCAGCAGGAAAGTTATTGCCTAAAGCTGGCGGCTGGATGGACATTGTTAAAGCAGCTTTTGGTGTGATGATGCTGGGACTTGCTATTTGGTTGCTATCGCGAATTGTTTCTCCGGAAATTGTGCTATTACTTTCTGGCGCATTATTAATGGTAACGGCAATTTACATGGGCGCATGGGAAAGCATCAAAGAAGGTGCGAGTGGCTGGCAAAAATTTAGCAAAGGCTTAGGCTTAATCGGATTTGTTTATGGTGCGTTATTAATTATTGGCGCAGCAAGTGGTGGTAACAATCTCTTGCAACCTCTACAGGGGCTTTCAACAAACAATTTGCAAATTGCGAACACGCAATCGACCAACCCGGCACAAGCAACAAAAGAATTTAAATTCGAATATTTCAAAAGTGTTGCAGATTTGGATGCACACATAGCAAAAGCTACTGCAGCTGGTAAGCCAGTGTTTGTAGATTTTTATGCTGACTGGTGTGTGTACTGCAAGCAATTGGATCGTGAAACATTTCCAGATCGTACTGTACAAACTGCACTGAGTGACTTTGTGTTACTCAAGGCAGATGTAACCGACAATGATGAACTTGATAAAGCTTTGCTGAAACGATTGGGTTTAATTGGCCCACCAGCACTATTGTTTTATGACACCTCAGGTAATGAGCATCGCAATTTTAGAATTATCAGCTTCATTGAAGCGGAAAAATTAGTCTCCCATATTGCATTGTTCAAAGAATCCAGCCTAGTCGCCCAGAATAATTAGCAAAATCTCTCAATTGCTGAAAATTAATGCTCGCAGTATTGTAAGCATATAGGATACTGCCCGGTCTTCTAGAACTGGTTCGCTCTCATTTTTGCGTGCCGATTATATTTTCACTTTCTTAAGTGTGAATTTAACTTATAGTATTGCGATGGAAATTAATTTAGATACCGGAAAACTCTACGTCTTCCTCGGCGGCCTTGTGTTGTTTCTGCTGATTGAAACCTTATTCCCAAGGCGTGAATGGCGTGGCTCTCGCCTTAAACGCATCGCATTTCATGGCAGTATCGCGGCACTGAATACCGTGATCATACGCCTACTCGTATATGTGCCTTCTCTACTCTGGGTTGTTTATGTAGAGGAAGAAGGTTGGGGTATTTCAAGGTGGTTAGGTTTAGTTGGCTGGACCGAAATAATTGTATCGATCATTGTCTTGGACTTCTTTGATTACATTTGGCATCGCTGTAACCATCGCGTGCGTTTCCTATGGCGCTTTCATAAAGCACATCACTCTGACAATGCTATGGATGTCACCACAGCTTTACGCTTTCATCCCACGGAGCTAATCGTTTCAGGTTTTGTTAAAGCGTTATGGATCGTGATCTGGGGCCCACTTGTTGTGGCGTGGTTTTTATTTGAAGCATTGATCAGTCTTTGCGCGCAATTTCATCATAGTAATATCGATTTTCCAAATGGTGTTGAAAAGTGGTTGTCGTGGATTATTGTGACGCCTCGCTTTCATGCCTCGCATCATGCAGTAGACCGTCGCTATGGCGATGCAAACTTTTCAACTATCTTCAGTATTTGGGACCGTATATTTGGCACCTATTCACAGCCTGAAATGGGTGGAGCTACGACTTTGGCAGAGGATGCCCTTGGCCTGCCAGATGCACGAGATATTACATTTTCACCAGTAGCTTGGTTGCTGGAGCCTTTTAAATCCCGCAATTTACATCTTGCCTCACTACGAGTGAATCAAATTGAAAACAGTCAGTCTAAGGCAAATGACTAGAACAGAATCATAATTAAAATCGTCAATGTCAATCTAACCAGGAGTATCAATATGAAATTAATGAAACTTTTAGCAGCAATGCTACTTTCCATGTATCTTGTTGTTGCATGCAGTAGCGATAATCATGAACATGCTGGTGATACTGCAGATGAAGAACATGCTGGCGAAGAAGCTAAGAAAAAAGAGCATGCTGGTGAGGATGCCGAACATGCAGGAGAGAAAGCTGAGCACGGTGGTGATGCGGCTGAAGAAAAGTAATTCGCATTACAGATGTATTTGTTTTTAACAATGCCTTTCTAGGCAAACAAACAGGAGAAGATGTATGAAAATTTTTAAACTTTTAACAGCTGCAATTTTTGCTGCATTTTTAGCAGTAGCCTATGCAGGCGAGCATGGTGGCAAATCTGCAGACAAAAAAGAACATGCAGGCGAGAAGGCTGAGCATGCTGGTGAAAAAGCCGAGCACGCTGGCGAGAAAGCAGAACATGCGGGCGAAAAAGCTGAGCATGCTGGTGACGCTGCTGAGAAGAAAGAGCATGGCGGTGAAGCTGCTGAGTCTGCTGGAGATGGCGGATAAACGAGCAGCTATTTAGATAATAGAAAGTCGTATGCGAATTCAAATTAAAAACTTGTGCGTAAGGATATTCCTTGTTACATGCATATTTGGATTCGCATTCCTCGCTCATGCTTCAAATGAAGTAGCTCATGAGCCTGTGCGTGAGCATCCCTCTGATAAATACAATACTGAAGACAGTACACCCCCCACCAATACAGACGATGATCCCCGTAAGTACTATGTAGAAGACATTAAAAAAGCAATGGATATTCATCTTGCAGATCGCGTTGATGAAAACGGAGTTTTTCATATGCGAGATGACAAAACCGGTGAGATTTTACAACTAAAGTTCGTAAAAATTCATGACCCTGTACGTGTAATTAATAGCAAAATTTATTTTGCTTGTACGGATTTTCATGTTGTAGGGGAACGCAAAAAATTATATGACATTGATTTCTGGTTGAGCCCAATCGATGGCGAGCTGGTCATTTACAAAGAAAAAGTACACAAAGAGCCACGTAAAGCCCTTTTGTATGGTTGGTACAAACAACCACGTTACACTTTTGTTAACGACAAAGTCATTTCACTGTATTAATCAAACAAACGTTTCTTTCGTTTTCTAATTAGCTTTAATAGTACCGGTGCTTAAAAACACGAATGCACTATTAAGATTCAATTAGATATGAATGGTCGTTTTTCAGGTATGAACGGTATATTTTGCTGCGCACTTTATTTTAAAGGCTTGTTAAAGTAACGGCTGTTCAATTACATGGATGTAGGAACATGCAAACAAGAATCAACAAAAGGTCAGGGAAAGACAGAAGGGTTTCAACCGAAATTCCAAGTTTCCCGCTACGCGATAGCCAAGGAATAATTGTTTCCTCAGATCGCCGCGTCAGCTGTGACCGCCGTACAGATGGTTTAGAACTTACTGAACTAAATATATCGCAGAAAAATTTTCAAGTTGCATTTAAAAAATTTAAAGATCTTGAGTCCTAAGTTTTTAAATACATCGACAGAAACGTTTTGTAATTTTACCTCTTTGATCACTAACCCATTAAGCGATTAATGACAGACCGATAGTGATATCAATTCGCTCCTGTAGTTCAAGTATACTGAATTCATGGCGAGTCGAATTACACTCTGGCAAGCATTTAAAAGTGTGGTTGCTTCTTTTGTTGGAATACAAAGCAAGGAAAATCACGAACGTGACGCTAGCTCAGATGCGAATCTAGTTCCAATATTTATTGTTGGCATCATCCTCGCGATTCTCCTACACGTGGGTTTATATCTAATTGTTAAACTCATTGTTTGGCAGGCTGGAGCATAGGGATATGCGAATTAAAATCGCACAAGGATGTTGTATCAGATTAAATTTAGGTGATGTTGAAATGTCTGCTTAGAGCCAATAGTGGATATTTGCATCTACTCTTCAATTAATTCATGTATTTCAATTTCTCCCCCTGACTCATAATGCGGATTTCCTGCAATTAAGTTCCTTACTTGGTTTAGTTTGTCAGCTTCAAACCTCATAAAACCTATAACAGTACAATTATGTTTATTATCTTGCTTGCTTACACATATTCCATTTCCTAATGCACTTCCGCCACGAAACGTACCTGTTTCTTTTAATTCATTTATATATGTTCTCCAGTCACTTTTTTTACCTGGTTCTTTCATGATCATCATAAATTCTGGCATTTTTGTTCCTATATTATTAATTATTTAAATGTCTGCTTTGGGTCGTAAGCAGTTGTTTTAAAGATTTGATTTGAATTTCCCAACCCGTTCACCTTTTTACTTCACCAAACTTTAATCTGAAGCAACATCCATGTTGCAACTGCATATTCGCCCATCCATGGGCTCACATCCCTGTGCTCACTCTTTCCAAAGTTCTTCGAGTCTCGCATCTCTTCCACAAGAAAAACGATAATATTTGTATCGTAGCGGGTTCTTTTGATAATAATCTTGGTGATAGTCTTCGGCAGGATAAAACCTTGATGCTTCTAGCACTTCAGTCACTACTTCTTGTTTAAATCGATCCGAATCATTTAATTGTTGTTTAGATTCTTCCGCTAACTTTTTTTGTTCTTCATCAAGATAAAAAATAGCAGTGCGATAACTACTGCCCTTGTCGCAAAACTGTCCATGCGCATCGAGCGGATCTACGTTGCGCCAAAAAACGTTTAACAAGGTCGTGTAATCAATTTTACTTGGGTCGTAACTAACCTCAATTGCTTCATAGTGACCCGTGGTCTCTTTTGATACTTGTTTATATGTTGGGTTATCTGTGTGACCTCCGGTGTACCCTGAAATCGTACTGATAACACCATCCAATTTATCGAATGGTGGTTCCATGCACCAAAAGCAGCCTCCTGCAAATATCGCTTTCGTAACCGCACTACTATTATCTGATTTTGTTTCGGACTGGACAGGCCCGAATAGCATACTCAGTGCGATAAAACTAAAAAATAAAAGACACTGGTTATATTTGTTCTTCATTATGGATTTCCTTTACGTCCGCTACTTTAGAGGGTCTGATTGTGTAGTTTAGACATGCACTTGATTGAAATGTTCGATAAATTCTGAAAAAGAGCGCTGAAAATTACGGTAACTTCGTCCAAATCCTAAAAAAATGTCACAGACGGTAAATATATAGTGGATTCCAACGGCTATTCATGTACACTCCCATAATACAATGAGAAATCAGCACTTTAGCGACAATTCCCAGCAAGATAGCACCATATGCACAAACTTTTACTACTAAATGGCCCAAATTTGAATTTGCTAGGGCAACGTGAACCTGAAGTTTATGGTTATGAGACTCTAGCAGATGTCGTCACGCGTGCAGAGAGTCGCGCGCAACAGATGGGGCATTCACTTGAGTCCTACCATAGTAATGCAGAACACGAATTAATAGATCGAATCCATCAAGCCAAAAGCGATGGCATCGCGATGATCATTTTCAACCCAGGCGCTTTTACCCATACCAGTATCGCATTGCGCGATGCCTTACTTGGTGTAGAAATTCCATTCATTGAATTACATCTATCAAATGTTTTTGCGCGCGAAGAATTTCGTCAGCATTCATTCTTATCTGATATCGCGGTTGGTGTGATTTCAGGCATGGGCGCAAAAGGGTATGAGCTAGCAGTTGAAGCTGCTGATTTTAAATTAAATAAATAAAACCATTTCGTCTTATGTATTAACTTGAGAGAACATCATGGATATACGTAAAGTAAAAAAACTAATCGAGTTACTTGAAGAATCTGGTATCGCCGAAATTGAAATTAAAGAAGGCGAAGAATCAGTACGCATTAGTCGCGGAGTCTCCAGTGCAGCACAAAGCCAAATTGTTTTACCACCCGCTCCAGCGCCAGTTGTTAGCGCACCTGCGGTAGCTGAAGCACCGGCACCTGTAGAAACAGTGGATGATACGCCAAGTGGACATAGTGTTGATTCACCGATGGTGGGCACATTTTATGAAGCGCCGGGCCCTGGGCAAGCACCATTTGTTGATGTGGGTCAGTCTGTAAAAGTTGGCGACACACTCTGCATCATCGAAGCGATGAAAATGCTAAATCAAATTGAGGCTGATAAGGCTGGTGTTGTTAAAGCTAAGCTCGTTGATAATGCTCAGCCGGTAGAATTTGGTCAAGCGTTGTTTATCATCGAATAGTAATAAAATAATTTAGAAGTTTTCACATGCTTGAAAAAGTTGTCATAGCAAATCGCGGCGAAATTGCATTACGTATTTTACGTGCATGTCGCGATATGGATGTTAAAACCGTTGCGGTGCACTCGGAAGCGGATCGAGATTTAATGCATGTTGGCATGGCCGATGAGTCGGTTTGTATTGGGCCAGCATCATCACTTGAAAGTTATCTAAATATTCCAGCAATTATTAGTGCCGCTGAAGTCACTGATGCAACTGCAATACATCCTGGCTATGGCTTTTTGTCTGAGAATGCTGAGTTTGCAGAAGTCGTCGAGTCCAGTGGGTTTATTTTTATTGGACCCAAGTCAGACACGATTCGCATGATGGGAGACAAAATTGCTGCAAAAAAGGCAATGGAAAAAGCAGGTGTTCCTTGTGTACCAGGTACCAACGAGTCCATCAGTGATGACATGGACCGCGCGAAAGAAATTGCTAGAGAAATTGGCTATCCCGTGATGGTAAAAGCTGCTGGCGGTGGCGGTGGACGTGGTATGCGCGTAGTTCAAGAAGAAAGCGAGCTAGAGGAAGCGATATCGGTTACACGCAATGAAGCCGGTGCTGCATTTAATGATGATCGTCTGTTCATTGAGAAATTTTTACAAGATCCCCGTCATGTTGAGTTTCAGGTGTTGTCAGACCAACATGGGAATGCAATTCATTTGTGTGAGCGAGATTGCTCCATGCAGCGCCGCAATCAAAAGGTCATTGAAGAAGCACCTGCATTTGGAATTACTCCAGAGCAACGTGAACGCATTGGTGCAAGCATTACTGAAGCATGTCGCCAAATTGGTTATCGTGGTGCAGGCACATTTGAATTTTTATATGCCAATGGTGAATTTTATTTCATTGAAATGAATACTCGGGTGCAAGTTGAACATCCAGTGACTGAAATGATCACTGGAATCGATATTGTTAAGCAACAACTTTTGATTGCAGCAGGCGAAGAATTAACTTTTAAACAAGATGACATAAAAATTCGCGGCCATGCAATAGAATGTCGTATTAATGCTGAAGACCCATATAAATTTTTACCATGCCCAGGGAAAGTTACTCACTTTCATTGCCCAGGTGGCCCAGGTATTCGTGTTGATACGCATTTATATAATGGCTATACCGTACCGCCTCATTATGATTCTATGATTGGAAAATTGCTTGCGGTTGGCCATAGTCGTGAAGGTGCGATGACACGCATGCGTGGAGCACTACATGAAATTGTAATTGACGGTATCACGACAAATATTCCTTTGTTACAAGACTTAATGCATGATGAAGTATATGTAAATGAACAACACAACATTCATTACCTCGAACGCAAACTTGCCGATTAACTATTTTCCAGTAATTATCTACAGTTAACTTTTATAAGGAGAACTGATTTATCGTGTTTGAAATCAGTCTTCGTATTCAACGCAGCCAAACACTTGCTTGCGAAATTCTACTGGAAGAAATGGACGCCCTTTCAATTAACCTTGAAAACGCCGAAGATACGCCGATTTTTGTTGAGCAAGTAGGCAGCACACCACTTTGGCAAAATATAACGCTTACCGCATTATTCACAGATGATATTAACATACTATCTTTACAAAATCGTTTAGAAGAAGTACTTGAAACTGCAATTGAAATCAAACAACGCGAAATACAAACACAAGATTGGCAACGCTCGTGGATACAAAATTTTCCGCCCGAGCAATTTGGTGAACGCTTATGGGTATGCCCAAGTTGGACAACCTACCCTGACCCATTTGCAATTAATATTCGTCTAGATCCTGGCATGGCCTTCGGTACCGGCACGCATGGTACGACCGCACTTTGTTTACAGTGGCTTGCAAAACACTCTCTTATCAATAAAACTGTTATCGACTTTGGTTGCGGTTCAGGAATTTTGGCCATTGCCGCTTATTATTTAGGCGCAAAAAATGTGTATGCAATTGACCACGACCCACAGGCCATTCAAGCAACAAATTTAAATGCTGCAAAAAATGGCGTAGATATGACACGTTTGCACATAAGTTTGAGCAATAAACCTGCGAAACAAACATGTGATGTTCTTATAGCAAATCTCTTGCTCACACCTCTCATCGAACTTGCACCACGGTTTGCTAAAATTTTGTTGCCTGATGGCAATATAATTTTATCCGGTATACTTGAGCAACAACTTGAAGAATTAAAAGCAGTTTATCAATCGTATTTTACGATTGATGCGATTCACACGAAAAACGAATGGTTATTGATAGAAGCTTCACCGAAAAAATGAAGATCTAATAGCAAAGTTTTAACAGATAATTGCTATGTATACAAAGTGTCCCGAATGTGATGCCATCTTCCGCGTCACCACTGAGCAACTTAACATTGCAGATGGTTTAGTACGTTGCGGTATTTGCGACACTGTATTCAATGGAAGAGAGCATATAGAAGAAGGCCATGACCCCAGACCTACTCAAGAAGAAACTAACGAACCTGATTCAGAATCGTGGCAACAAGAAGAATCCGAAGATTACGCATTAGACGTCAATGAGAATCAAGCCGATGAAGACGCGCTCATAGACGCAGATGTAATTCCAACGGTTATAAAAGATGACTTTGGTGGCAATCCGCTAACTAAAAGTAATAGCCCTATTCATATTGCTGTTTTCACTATCGGTGCGATCGCGCTGGCACTTTTCTTTCTTGGTCAAATTACATATTGGCAGAATGTTGATATATTACCGCGTTCTTGGGTCAACACCTTTTGCAAACCGTTTAACTGTGGAGATGAAAATAAACGAGACTTAGCCGCTATTAAAATTCTTAATCGCAATATTTATACGCACCCAAATGTTGATAAAGCGTTAATGATAACCACATCCTTTGTAAACCAAGCACAAAATGCACAACTTTTCCCATTGCTGCAAATCTCCCTGCTTGACACTCAAGGGCAACTTATTGCCGTACGTCGATTTAGCCCAAAAGACTATCTTGTGGATAAATCATTGCTCGATACACTTATGCAACCAAACCAACCGGTGGGAGCACGACTGGAAGTGCAGGATCCGGGAAATACCGTTATTGCATATGAATTCGAATTCTACTAACGCAACTTTATGCCCTTTAAAAATTGGGCCCTATACTTTGTCGAGTAATGTCTTACTCGCACCAATGGCTGGCATTACAGATAGTGTTTATCGCGCTATCTGCATGCAACACGGTGCTGGCGCTACAGTTGCTGAAATGTTGACTTCCGATATAGCACAATGGAAAAGCAATAAAAGTTCGCAACGAATTATTAAACATACCGACCCTGAACCACGCATAGTCCAAATTGCCGGCACAAAACCTGAAGTGATGGCGACTGCTGCAAAACTATGTGTCGATAAGGGTGCTCAAATTGTGGATATTAATATGGGTTGTCCTGCTAAAAGAGTTTGCAGAAGTCATGCAGGTTCAGCATTACTAGCAGATGAAAAAAATGTTGCCTGTATTTTAGAAGCAGTTGTTAATGCAGTGCATGCACCAGTTACGCTAAAGATCAGAACCGGTATAGACCCACAAAATAAAAATGCGATCAATGTCGCAAAAATAGCCGAAGATGCAGGAATACAATCGCTTGCCATACATGGGCGCACACGTCAATGCATGTATAAAGGAAATGCTGAATACGAGACAATAAAATCTGTAAAAAAAGTTGTGGGTATTCCTGTAATTGCAAACGGTGATATTAATTCTGCAGAAACTGCAAAAAAGGTCTTGGCTTTTACCGAAGCAAATGCGATTATGATCGGAAGAGCGGCGCAAGGTAATCCTTGGATATTTAACCAAGTTAATTACCAACTAAATAATAAAAAGACGCTGCCCACACCCTCATTGGAAGAAACTGAAAGCGTAGTATTAACTCATACTAATGGGTTGTATTCGCATTATGGAAATAAGGTGGGTGTTCGCGTTGCTCGAAAACATATCACTTGGTACTTAAAAAATTATAAAGGCTATGCGATATTTAAAGACTTGTTGTTAAAAACGGATTGCCCGCAACAACAGCAAAAACACTTGAAAGATTTCTTTAACTATCAGCGTACAAACATAACGGAGTTAGCCGCATGAATGCATCATTTTCTACAGCGCAAGTAACAAACCTACATCAAGAACGCCGCAAACAACCTTTGCGTGATAACGTAAAAAATTCTTTACGCTTATACTTAAATTCTTTAAGTGGTCATGAGCCTGAAGAGCTGTACAAAATGTTTATTGAAGAAGTGGAGCGTCCATTACTTGAGTCAGTCATGCAATATTGCAATGGCAACCAAACTAAAGCAGCGCGTTGCTTGGGCCTTAATCGTGGCACGTTGCGCAAAAAACTGAAGTTATACGGACTTAACTAGGCCGTCTAAAGCTAAAATTTAGCACAACTACAATTTCTATTTTCTGGTTAAACCACGTTGGCAAGTTCAGGGCCGCAAATCATTCGTCGTGCCTTAATCAGCGTATCCGATAAGACCGGTATCGTAGAGTTCGCACGTGAACTTAGTAATCATGGTATTGAACTGCTATCCACGGGCGGAACAGCAAAGCTTTTGGCAAATGAAGGTTTAGATGTAACCGAAGTTTCTGATTACACTGGTTTCCCAGAGATGATGGATGGACGTGTAAAAACACTGCATCCAAAGATACATGGCGGCATTCTAGGACGACGCGGTACCGATGATGCAGTAATGCAAGAGCATGATATCGCACCCATTGATCTAGTCGTTATCAATCTATACCCATTTGCCGCAACCGTTGCAAAGCCTGATTGCACGCTAGAGGATGCAATAGAAAATATCGATATTGGCGGGCCAACCATGTTGCGTGCTGCTGCAAAGAATCATCGCTATGTTGCGGTTTTGGTGAACCCTTCAGACTATGCAACCACACTTGAAAAGCTAAATGAGCACAATGGTGCATTAGATGATGCATTTCGTTTTGATTTAGCTGTAAAAACCTTTGAACATACCTCTCAATATGACGGCATGATCGCAAATTACTTAGGTACAAAACTGCCGAGTAGTGATAGTACCTTCCCGCGAACACTAAATTTACAGTTTCAACAATCACAAGTTTTGCGTTATGGCGAAAATCCACATCAACGTGCCGCATTTTATTTGGAAGAAGGCGTGGTAGAACCCAGTGTTGCAACTTCTAAAGTAATACAAGGCAAGGAACTGTCGTATAACAACGTTGCTGATACTGATGCAGCACTAGAATGTGTTCGACAATTTTCAATACCTGCTTGTGTAATCGTAAAACATGCAAATCCATGTGGCGTTGCTGCAGCAGAAAATATATTGCAGGCGTATGAATTGGCTTATCAGACTGACCCTACATCAGCATTTGGTGGCATCATTGCATTCAATCAAAGTCTAGATGCGGATTCTGCAAAAAAGATTATAGATCGACAATTTGTTGAAGTACTCATCGCACCTACCATTCCAGATGACACACGAAAAGTGTTAGCTGAAAAGAAAAACGTGCGTGTACTTGAGTGTGGTAGCTGGCAAGGTTGTATTGAATCATTTGATTACAAACGTGTATTAGGCGGTTTGTTAGTTCAAGATCGTGACTTAGGTGTAATCAATAAAGAAGATTTAAAAGTTGTATCAAAACGAAAACCAACTGAACAAGAAATCACAGATTTATTATTTGCATGGAAAGTAGTTAAGTTTGTTAAATCTAACGCCATTGTTTACGTGCGCAATCAACAAACTATTGGTGTAGGTGCAGGACAAATGAGCCGCGTATACTCTGCACGCATAGCGGCAATTAAGGCACAAGATGAAAATCTCGAAGTCGCTGGCTCAGTAATGGCATCCGATGCATTTTTCCCTTTCCGTGACGCAATTGATGCTGCACACGAAAATGGTATATGCGCGATTATTCAACCTGGTGGTTCAATGAATGATAAAGATGTAATTGAAGCAGTGGACGAATATGGTATGGCAATGGTACTTACATCCATGCGTCACTTCCGTCACTAGTCTCCACAAAATCCTTTTGTGAATTTACTATACCTCTCTTTTTCACGAGATTGTAAGTTGCATAAAAGTTCTAGCCTATAATAGCGATATTTATTATGGCGCTTATTACTCAAATCATTGGCATCATGTTTCCCATCGTTGCAATTGTTGCAATAGGTTGGGGCCTGGGGCGTGCTTCTACATTAAATATGGATACGCCAAATCGTCTAAACCTGGATGTGTTTGTACCCGCACTAGTGTTTTCTTCGCTAAGCGATAAAAGTTATGACTTAGCACCACATCTATCACTTGCAGTTGCAGGGTTGGCGATTGTGCTTATTGCCGGTGCAATAGCCTGGTTAATTGCAGCATCCAGTCAATATTCATTTCGTACCATCGGGCCTCCGATGATGTTTCACAATGCCGGTAATGTTGGTTTACCGATTATGAGTCTGGCATTTGGTAAACCAGGCTTGGTCATCGGTTTGGTATTATTTTTAGTTGGCAATTTAACGCACTACGGTCTTGGCACTTATATTTTGAGCCCAGGAAAGGGCATGAAGGTCATGTTACGTCAGGCTGTCATCTGGGCCGCAGTCATCGCGATTATTATCAATGTATCACCTGTCACTATTTCTGAAAAAGTGATGTTGCCTGTGACCATGTTAGGACAAATCGCGATTCCACTAATGTTATTTTCTCTTGGGGTAAGAATAGCCAATATCGATTTTCAAGAATGGAAAACAGGATTGATCTTTGCATTTCTTACTCCTTTAGTCGGCTTTGTAATAGCCTTTATATTAGTATTGTTATTTGAGTTTTCATCTATACAAGCCGGCTCATTATTGCTATTTGGAGCACTGCCACCTGCAGTAATGAATTTTTTATTTGCCGAACGTTTTAATCAGCAGCCACATTCAGTAGCATCCATAGTCTTACTTGGTAATCTCCTTGCTATGCTTACATTACCCTTAGCACTCGCTTATGTGCTGACAAACTACAGCTGACACAAACAAATAATAATTAGCAAAATAATTTATGAAAGTTTTAATCATTGGTGGCGGTGGTCGCGAACATGCATTAGCCTGGAAAATCGCGCAGTCAAACAAGGTGAAGGCTGTTTATGTCGCACCCGGTAATGCGGGCACTGCAAATGAAGATAAAACACAAAATATATCGATTGATGCAGAAGATATCGCGGCACTACAACAGTTTGCTCAAGATAAAAGTATTGATTTAACTATTGTTGGGCCCGAGGCACCTTTAGTTGCAGGTATTGTTGATACGTTTCAACAACATGATTTAACTATTTTTGGCCCCACTGCGGCTACAGCTCAACTTGAAGGCTCAAAGGCTTTTGCAAAACAGTTTATGCAAACGCACCACATTCCTACAGGTGAGTATGCAGTGTTTACTGAATATCAAGAAGCAGAAGAATATATCTCATCTAAATCTTTGCCCATCGTCATCAAAGCTGATGGTTTAGCAGCTGGGAAAGGTGTAGTTATTGCCGAAACATTGGAGCATGCATTGCAATGTGCAAAGCATATGTTAAGTGGCTCTAGTTTTGGAGAGGCTGGTCATCGCATTGTGGTAGAAGAATTCATTCAAGGCGAAGAGGCAAGTTTTATTTGCATGGTGGATGGCGAACATATATTGCCATTAGCGAGCTCGCAAGATCATAAAGCACGTGACGATGGTGATACCGGACCAAACACTGGCGGTATGGGCGCATATTCTCCAGCACCGATTGTTGATGCAGCAATGCACGAAAAAATTCTGCAACAAATTATACAGCCCGTGGTAAATGGCTTTGCGGAGCAAGGCACACCTTATATTGGTTTTTTATACGCAGGTGTCATGATCGATGAAAACGCGAACCCTTATGTTTTGGAATTTAATTGCCGCTTTGGTGATCCAGAGACGCAGCCAATATTAATGCGTATGCAATCTGATTTTGCTGCTCTTTGCCTAGCAGGCACACAACATAATTTACACCAACAAAACATTCAGTGGGATGCACGTGCAGCAGTGGGTATTGTACTCGCTGCAGGTGGATATCCTGAAAGTTACACAAAAGGCGATATCATTCACGGCCTACCCAAATATGAATCTGCAAATGAAAAAGTGTTTCATGCCGGTACAGAACTTGAAAATGAAAATGTAGTGACTAATGGTGGACGCGTGTTATGTGCAACAGCACTTGGTGAAACCATTGCGGCTGCACAACAAGATGCATATGCACTGACTAAACAAATAACATGGTCCAATATGTTCTATCGAAATGATATTGGGCATCGAGCTATTTAAGCAAATTCTTGAGCAATTACTCAATAATATTGATCGTGTATCGCACATTTAATATACATTTGAGAAATATAATTTTTTCAATTAATCCTGAGAAATATGAATCCAATTTAGCTAATTTCATTCCTTAAACATCGATTTTGTGCTGAATTATTGAAACAAATTGATGCAAATCAACATTATTCACACATAAAACAATATTACATTGACAGTACTTTCAAATGACTTATATTCGATACAAGATATTTGAGATTGCAGTAATATATTTTAATAATTGATTACACATTCATAAATAATTTAAAAGTCGTTTATAAAAATTAATTCAAGGACGGTTTTGCTATGGGGCGGCAACCTGCATTCAAAAGAAATGATGTACTTGATAAGGCATCTAAGATTTTTTTACACAATGGATTTCAGCGCACCACAATAAAAGACATCACCAAAGCCACTGGTTTACAACCTGGCAGTATTTATTCTGCATTTGAAAGTAAATCTGGTTTATATACAGAAGTCATTGAGTACTACACTAAACGGCAAATTAATTTACTTGATGCATGTGCAGAAAATAACGATACCAGCCTCGCAGCTCTTAAAACTTTTTTTAAGATGGCAAGCGACAATATTGCCCAGCAAACTCCAGACGCTCACTGCTTACTTGTTTATGGTGCATTTGAAATTCCTAAAAAAGAAAAAGAATTACGTTATTACGTACAATTAAAATTACAAGAAATCGAATCTCGCATTTATGTATTGTTGGTCAAGGCGCAGGAAAATGACGAAATTGTTTGTAGTGAAGACCCTATACAATTAGCAAGATTTTTAATGACGCTTATGTTTGGTCACCGAGTACTGGCACAACTACACGCAAGTCCAGATACAATTGACAACACGATCGATCGTGTTTTTCAGGTATTAGAGTTTAAGGGAGATAAATAACGTAATATTTGATTACCTTTTCATTGCATCAAAAAATTCATTATTGGTTTTTGTGGTTTGCATACGCCCAAGCATGAAATCAATGGCTTCAATTTCATCCATCGGATGTAAGAATTTACGTAACACCCAAATCTTTGCAAGTTCATCTTTATCGGTTATCAACTCTTCACGGCGTGTTCCGGAGCGATTGATATTAATAGCAGGGAAAACACGCTTTTCAGCAATACGTCGATCCATGTGGATTTCCATATTACCGGTGCCTTTAAATTCTTCATAAATTACTTCGTCCATCTTTGAACCGGTTTCTACTAATGCTGTTGCAATAATTGTGAGACTACCGCCTTCTTCAACATTTCGCGCAGCACCAAAGAAACGCTTTGGTCGTTGCAATGCATTTGCATCCACACCACCAGTGAGCACCTTTCCAGATGCAGGCACAACAGTATTGTAGGCACGCGCAAGTCGCGTAATTGAATCCAGTAGTATTACTACATCTTTTTTGTGCTCCACTAAACGTTTAGCTTTTTCGATTACCATCTCTGCCACTTGCACATGTCTGCTAGCGGGTTCATCAAAAGTACTCGAAACGACTTCACCCTGCACCATGCGTGACATTTCTGTCACTTCCTCAGGTCTTTCATCTATGAGTAAAACAATCAAATAACATTCGGGTTGATTGGAGGTAATACTTTGTGCGATGTTTTGCAACATGAGTGTCTTACCTGCTTTCGGTGGCGATACGATCAATCCCCGCTGTCCCTTGCCAATTGGCGCACAAATATCAATGATGCGTGCGGTGATATCTTCCGTGCTGCCATTACCACGCTCAAGTTTTAGGCGTTCATCTGGATGCAATGGCGTTAAGTTTTCAAATAATATTTTGCGTTTAGCATTTTCTGGTTTGTCATAGTTAATCTTGTCCACCTTGAGCATTGCAAAATATCGCTCACTATCTTTTGGTGGTCGAATTTTCCCAGACACTGTATCGCCAGTACGTAAACCAAAACGTCTAATCTGGCTTGGAGAAACGTAAATATCATCAGGCCCAGCTAGATAAGAACAATCTGTAGAACGCAAGAAACCAAAACCATCTTGTAAAATTTCCAGCACCCCATCGCCAAGAATGTCTTCACCATTTTTTGCATGAGCTTTGAGAATTGAAAAAATAATATCTTGTTTGCGTGATCGATTAAGATTATCGATTTTCATGTCGGCAGCGATATCTATTAATTCGGAGGCGGGCTTTTTCTTTAATTCAGTTAAGTTCATGGTTTTATAGTGTGTAGATAAAAGAGTGGAGTTAAATTTATTTGCAGCGCAGTCAAAAACTGCTTGCATTAGTTATAACGCAACTTGCGCGTTATTATTTTAAAATAATTTAATTAATTTAAAGATAAATCAATTAAATAAATCTTTAAGGATGGTTGGTTTTTTTGTTTCTGTTTTTTTGGTTAATTATCGTAGCGTTTAGAAAGGATTACTAATTTAGATACTTTGATCAATAAATGCAGTTAACTGCGATTTCGATAAGGCCCCGACTTTTGTCGCTTCGGCATTACCGTTTTTGAAAATCATTAATGTTGGAATTCCGCGAATTCCATATTTTGGTGGTGTATTTGGATTATCATCGATATTTAACTTGGTAATCTTTAATTTACCTTCATAGTCACCCGCAATTTCATCCAAAAGAGGAGCAATCATTTTGCATGGGCCACACCATTCTGCCCAATAATCAACTAGCACGGGTTGCTCTGAATTTAAAACTTCTTCTTCAAAATTGTCATCGGTAACATGACAAATACTTTCGCTCACTTATAAAACTCCAATCGAATAAATATTGTTTTGAAAACGAACACCTGGAATGGTGGTCTCAAGGGGATCAAAAGTAGATAGCCTTATTTTTATGCATTCTTTATATGATTACAAGCATTTACTGCCGTATACAGCAAATATGGCAAAATTTACCGATAAATGCCGTATTTATAGCGAAATTCTAGATCAAATCGGTGGTTTTTTAGCCTGAAAAATCGATGATTGCGATAATTCTTAGGCTATCCAAATGCATCTGCCTTATTCATAATTCATACAGTCAATTCTAAAAAATGAGCGCATGAAATCGTTATCCGTTTGCATACTAGGTGGAACAGGTTTTGTAGGCAGCCAATTGTGTGCAGAGCTGGTAAAACGTGGTCATCAAGTTAAAGTTCTAACTCAACGACGCGAACAAAACCGACACCTATTGGTTCTACCTAGTTTAGAACTTATACAAGCTAATATTCATAATGAGAGTGAATTAAAAAAGCATTTTCAAAATTGTGATGCCGTCATCAACCTTGTCGGTATATTGAATGAAAAAAGTCACGATGGCAGTGGCTTTCATATTGCTCATGTTGAGTTAGCACGCAAGGTCATTACCATATGCACAAGCTGTAAAGTCAATCGTCTATTACATATGAGTGCTTTGAATGCCTCGCCTGATGCAAAAAGTTTTTATTTGCGCACAAAAGGTGAAGCCGAAAATTATGTGCACACCTTTGCAGCAAATAAAATTGCCGTCACTAGCTTCAGACCCTCAGTTATTTTTGGCCCAAAAGATTCTTTTATGAATCGTTTCGCCGCAGTACTTAAGCTCACTCCTCTTGTACTACCTTTAGCATGCGCACGCAGTAAGTTTGCACCCGTCTATGTGAACGATGTTGTGCAGATAATGGCAGATTCTCTAAGTGATACCAGTACAATTGATCAACGCATCAATCTATGCGGACCAAAACAATATACGCTCAAAGAACTCGTCAACTATGTTGCACAAGCAAGTGGGCAACGACGAATAATTATTGGCTTACCAAATTGGGCTTCCAAGCTACAAGCAAACATACTTGAGTATGTGCCCGGCAAACCATTTTCTAAAGATAATTATCTTTCCTTGCAGCAAGATAGTATTTGCCCAGAATCAGAAAATTGTTCAACAAGCTTAGAGACAATCGTGCCAAATTATCTAAAGCATGACCCACACTACCATCGTTTAGATTTATTTCGCGCTAAACGTTAGCCCTTAAGTACACTTGCTTGCAGTTTGTAAGGCATCTATTCGTTGTTCTTCAGGCATTTTTGCAATTATCTCAACCTGTGCATAAAAACGATCAAAGTTATCATCACACATAGTAAATAAATTATGAAACGCGGGCACCAATTCTCTATATAAGGAAATGACACCTAACTGTGCATTATTTAGTGGGCCAGACATCCATTTTGTATATCGCGCTATATGCTTACTTTTTGCACTTAAATTTGAAAATTTTCTACGCATTTCAGCTATTAAAATTTCTTTTTCCGCTTGCATCTTTTCTGCATCAAATTCTTGCTGGTATAAAACCTCAAATTCATCACGACTTTTCTTAATAAAATCAAAAAATATATATTTTTGTTTTAAAAAGTTTTCATAATTTTCGATATCTTCTGTGCGATCCTGACTCTTTAACCATAACAACACTCCGATTTCTTCAACGGCAGTGGCGAATGCTTCATTGAAGGCACCGTCACCATTCAAATAAAATTGCTGGTGCGCCAACTCATGGAAAATATACGCAGCAGTTACGAGCTCGCCACGATCAATCATGCTGCTGAGCAATGGATCATCAAACCATCCAAGAGTGGAGTACGCAGGCACTCCGGCAACATAGACATCCTGCCCTTGTAACGCTAAGTGCTCAGCATAAGCTTCAGCCTCCTGTTGCTCGAAGTAGCCACGGTATGGAACACAACCAATTACGAGAAAGCACCATTGATTCAATGATATGGAAAACTGGGGTGCCGCAAAAACGTTCCAAGTGACATAAGGCGCTTCAAGTTGCACATAACTTCTATAACTATCATTATCAGGTAAATTCAATCGCTGGCTAGCGAAATTACGCAGTTCTTGTGACAAGTGCAGCTTATCAACCAGATGCGCGTCTCGTTGTGAATCGTTTACGATGTCGGCTATAGGTTCTCGTTTTGAAATCAGCTTAAAATGTCCAGAAATGGACTGGTGGTAATATCCAATCGTACTGCAAGCCGAAAAGCAAAACAGCAAACAAACTACTATGGAAATACGCAATATCTTCAACATGTTTTTACGTTATCACATTTATTCAATTTAGCGATGGATGTATACCTCGTAGGTGGCGCGGTTCGCGATGAGCTTTTGGGTTTAGCCGTAACGGAGCGCGATTGGGTGGTTGTAGGCTCCACGCCAGAAGAAATGCAATCACTTGGATATAAACCGGTTGGCAAAGAATTCCCTGTTTTTTTACACCCAGATAGTAAAGAAGAATATGCCTTAGCGCGCACCGAACGAAAAAAAGGGCGTGGCTATCATGGCTTTGAATTCCATGCCTCACCTGATGTGAGCTTACAAGAAGATTTATTGCGTCGTGACTTAACCATCAATGCGATGGCAAGAAATACACAAGGGGAAATAATTGATCCATATGGTGGACGCGAAGATTTAGATAATAAAATTTTGCGCCACGTATCTGATGCTTTTGCAGAAGATCCTTTACGAGTATTGCGTGTAGCACGCTTTGCCGCAAAATATCACCACTTGGGATTTAAAGTTGATAAAGAAACTCATCTATTGATGCGCCAAATTGTCACCAGTCGTGAACTAAGAGAGATCGCGCCTGAGCGAATTTGGCAGGAGACCACAAAAGCTTTAATTACCGATGCACCGGGCGAGTTTTTCCAAGTGCTGCTAAGCACCCATGCTCTCTCACAAGTCTATCCTGCTCTTTATCATCCCTTTGCTGATGGAGAAAATCATGCACATGGTTTAACAGCTCTAAATACAATTTGCAGCAGCCATGATGATGCACAAATTCGTTTTGCCGCATTGCTTGGGGGGCTGCATTATGAAGACAAAACTAATAATCTAAATGAGATTAAAAAATTTACTCAAGAGTTTCCACTGTCAAAAGATATTAAAAAATTATTGAATTTAGTGCTCTCATATCAACATAAGTGCCACAATGCATTGCAGTTATCATCAGAACAATTGCTTAGGCTCATACACTACTTGGATGCAAGAAGAAATCCAGAACGTTATGTAAACGTTTTAAATATCTGTGAAGTAATCTATAACTCAATTAATAAAACAAAAAAATATAAACAAAAACAGTTTTTACTAGATGCTGTAGAAACAATTGAAAATATTGATATTGATACTTGGGTTCAAGAAAAAGTCAGTGCAGAAGAGCTGACGAATAATATTAGACAGGCTCAATTATCGCGCCTCAGTGAGTTAATCAATAAGTACAATTAAGCTGTTACAAATAAAAAAATAATAATAAGCAGCCCAATACAATTCTATATATTACAAATGGCATCATGCCCAATTTTGTAACAACTTTTAAGAACCAATCGATACATAGGAAAGCTACGATTGCAGAACAGGCCATCACACCCAGGGTAAGCGCCCAATCAATGCTTATATCATGAATCATGCCTTTATAAGCACCATATACAGAAGCCGCAAGAATAGTTGGAATCGCAAGTAAAAAGGAAAATCGTGCTGCTTCGACTCTTGTGAGGCCTAACCACATACCTGCTGTCATGGTCACACCAGAACGTGACGCGCCAGGGATCAATGCAAAAGCTTGTGCTATACCAATGAGCAATGCATCTTTAAAGTTGAGATCTTTATTTTCTCTTATTTTACTGCCCTGCTTATCTGCTATCCAAAGCAAGATTGCAAAAACAATTGAAGCAACACCTATTATCACAGCATTGCGCACATAAGCTAGCAAATATGCCTGCACCAAAAGCGCAACGATGAAAATTGGTAATGTGGCCCAAAAAATATTCCAAGCTAAGCGCGCATCATCGGTTTTATTTTGCGTGCCAATTGACTGCAACCAACTCGTGATAATTTTTGAAAGGTCATGACGAAAGTAAAATACCACTGCTAACAAGCTGCCTAGGTGTGCTGCTATATCGATGAGAATGCCTTGGTCTTGCCATTGCATAACAATCGGCAGCAACACCAAGTGTGCAGAACTTGAGATGGGCAAAAATTCAGTCAGCCCTTGAATAGCGGCTAATAAAAATGCGTGTAGTGCATCCATGATTTTTAAAAATTACTTTAAGGGCTTTATTTAAAGCCTGGCACGCATATCGCGAGTGGTGAATCGATCTGCCCCATAGTCAATTCCTTTACCTAATACCATTACTTGAAAACGTTCACTCATTGCAGAACCTAGTGTAAGTTGTTTCAATTGAGCGATCTGTGCCAAGCGTTCCACTTCGGAGTTTGCGCTAGGTTGCCATTCAAGCAAATGGTTTGCCAACATGAAGTTTCGTTGAGAACTAAATGCCAGCACGCCCATCTGTAAGTAGTCTGCTATTTTAGCCACCGCTGAAAAATCAACATCAGCGGTAATATCCTGTAATCCCGGATAGGTGAATACATCTTCACTGACCTGGTGCCTTAAATAACTTCTTAAGGTACCCATATTGCGCTGTGGGTGGTAATACTCGTGACGTGGATAACCATAGTCGATTAAAAACATCACGCATTGCTGGCATATGCTGGACCAACTCGCCAAAGTTGATTCCAGATTCAAATTGATCTCACTTTGATAACCCTCTGTGAAAGGCTCATCCAACATAACAGCTATAAAATCAAAAGCAGTATCCAATTGCTCATTTGCTTTAATTAAACACCAAACAAATTCATTCGCATCGTTTAAAGCTACTGCTCTTTCATGAAAGTTTTGTGATTGCACTTGAAAACACTTTACAGGCAATGCATCAAGTACCTCATTGGCAATTATAATGACTGTTTCAATTACGCCGGAAAGGTCACTCAACCATTGAATATTTTCAATATAATCAGGTAATTCTCGTTGCAAAAAAATTCGCTGTTTAACACGTAATGCAGCACTTGTTTCATAAATATAGAATTGCTTTGGAAGAATCTTCCATGTGGCTAAATATTTTAGGATTTCACAGCTAAGTTTTCCGCTGCCGGCGCCAATTTCTAAAATTACTCTATTAGCATCGTCATGAATTAGCTTTGCACAGGCATGGGCTAAACAATATGCCAAATGAGAAGAAATTTCGGCTGCTGTCGTGAAATCTCCTTGTGCCCCAAATATTTCGCTTTGGCCTTGATAGTAACCGAACTCTGGATCGTATAGTGCAATTTGCATGTACTGGTCAAAACCAATTGCGCCTTGTTCTTGAATTAAATCTTTAATCCGTTTTGAACAACCATGTGAAATAGACAACTGTGCTTCACTGGGTGATTGCGGCATGACCTTAGACATTGTCTTATTAAATAATCAGCTATGGTAAAATTTAGATACCAGTAACAAATAAACAAATTCAATGAGCAACCCCAAAGTGGTCCTTATAACCGGTGCAGCACGACGTGTTGGTGCCGAAATGGTGCGTCACTTGCATCAAGCAGGTTTGAATATCGTTATACACTATCGCAGCTCTAGCAAAGATGCCAGTGCTCTAGCAGAGCAACTAAATGCTCAACGCAGTAATTCAATAAAACTACTCAAAGGTGATTTAAAAGACTATCAAAGTATTCCCAAACTAGTAGCAGATGGAATCAACACATTTGGACGTATAGATGCACTAATAAATAACGCATCATCTTTTTATCCAACAGATATCAAAGAGGTTAATGAAGAAGTTTGGGAAGACCTAGTTGGCGTCAATCTTAAGGCACCGATGTACTTGACCCAATCACTTGCAACTGAGTTAAAGAAAAATAAAGGCTGCATCGTTAATATTGTCGATATACATGGTGACCGACCTTTAAAAGGCTACAGTATTTATAGTATCGCTAAAGCAGGTTTAATTATGCTTACCAAATCGATGGCGCGTGAGCTTGCGCCTGATATTCGTGTAAATGGTATTGCCCCAGGTGCCATCATGTGGCCAGAAGAACAACATTACGAAGGCATACATCAAGCCATTATCGAACGCACCGCATTAAAAAGAGAAGGCCATCCTAAAGATATCGCAGAAACCGCGTTGTTCTTAATTGAAAAGGCGGGATATATCACCGGACAGATTATTGCAGTGGACGGTGGGCGCACACTGAGTAATTAATTTCGTTGGAATCAGTTTGACACTAATTCGAAAATTTTTTAATCAACACTCACAGACAAGTTGCTTTTGACATAAACGATAATTCCATATGTGGACAATCGCGATAATGGAAGCCCCAATAACTGTAAAGACTTTTTCTAATTCTTCACCGAGCAGATCGTGGCCAAAAAATGCAGCCACACTCAAAATAATTAATCCTACCGCACCAATAAATAACATTGAAAAGTTCTTATGTTTTTTACAACCCATAGAAAGCGCAAACAATGAAATAGGCACAACAGCTACTACCATCCAAATATGAAAAGCCTCATCTTGTAGTGGTAGCGCTGCAATGGACGGGATAAGCACCGTTAGTAGCGGAAGCACTAAACAGTGTATCGTGCAAAGCGCAGATAAGCCTATCGCCATTTTATCGGAATTGGTTTGTAAATTAATCATGTGAACTAAAAACCATGTGCAGTAGCAACCTCCTTGTCGCTACTTTAATTTTCTTACCCTGAATGGGTTTATTTAGTTACAGAGCTTTATTCAAACTCCAGCGTAACGCCCAAGGTAGCCCCTATACCGGGTAACACCACTCGGTCTTTTGTGAACGAAGTGTGTTGGCGCGCATCTTCATCCAGC
>JBCCEI010000005.1:0-37568 GCA_039030355.1 Pseudomonadota bacterium
ATGAAATTTTCTGATTGTTTTACCAATCTTTTCCCAAACCTGCTCTTCCAGCGATTTTATTTGCAATATCTCGCTTAATGTTTGTGCTTCAGGAATACATACTGTAACGATATCTGCTTGATAATTGACACCTGATTTAAAAATATGAGCCGCCACAGGCTCGGGGACAGGTAAGCCACATCTTTGCAGCTCGGACAAAATCTTTATTTCTTGAATCGCTCTAGTTTTTTGCAAGCCGAGCCATAAGTAATGATCACTTACGAATTTTGCTGGCCAACCGCCACGATAGTAATGACGAAGTACCATACTGATACCATTAAAATTAAAATACTTTACCGCTCCCCTTCCCTGTTGATTCTCCACAGATTCATTTAGCAATCCATTGGCAAGCAAGTATGCGGGGTCAAATAAGTGATGTGGAAATGATTTGCATAGTAATTTATTAAAGGCAACGATATGATTACCAGCATCATTTACCTCAAAATTATTCATTACTATCTTAATATTCTAGATCGAATTTTATTTATTCATTAAGTTTACTATGAAATCTCCACCAAATTCGATTTGTATTTTGCGATTATCTGCGATTGGTGACATTACACATATGGTTCCAGTTGTACATACACTGCAAAAATTTTGGCCTAAAACAAAACTCACATGGATCATTGGTAAGAATGAAGCAAAGCTAGTAGAAGATATTCAAAACATCAACTTTATTATTTTTGACAAATCAAACACATTTACAAGCTATCGATCCATTGCCAAGCTGATGAAAGATCAGATGTTTGATGTATTGATTTGTGCGCAAGTGTCACTACGGGCCAATATCATCAGTATGCTAGTACCAGCAAAACTAAAGCTTGGTTATGATAAATTACGCTCCAAAGATATGCATGACGCATTTATCCACGAATCCATTCCAAACACACCAGAGCAACATGTTTTAGATAGTTTTTTTAGCTTTATAGAATATTTAGGCTTGAAAGAACGTGAATTGAAATGGAACTATAAACTAACCAGCGAGGCACTTGAATTCGCTAGCAAATATATTGATACAGAACGAAAAAATGTCATTATCAGCCCATGTTCTAGCCACCCGAAAAGAAATTGGCGAAGTGAACGCTATGCACTAGTAGCTGACTATGCAATTAACAAATTAGGCGCAAATGTATTACTCTGTGGTGGACCATCAAAAGCAGAACTAAAAATGGGAGCTGATATTGAAAATGCTATGCAGAACAAAGCTATAAACTTAATTGGAAAAGATACACTAAAGAAGTTTCTTGCCTTACTGCATCAAGCAGACGCAATAATCACTCCTGATTCTGGTCCTGCGCATATGGCTACCGGTTGCGGCACAAATGCACTTGGATTATATGCTGCAAGCAATCCAAAACGGAGTGGCCCCTATCTAAGTATAGAAAATTGCATCAACAAATATAACGAAGCTGCAAAAAAATTTAGAAATAAACCAGCAAGTAATTTAAAATGGGGAACAAAACTAGAATACGAAAATGTAATGGATCTTATCAGTGTGAATGATGTTACTAATCAATTAAAAAAGATCTTAAGTTAAATAATAAAGGAATTTATCAGACTCTATATGGAAACTATAAATGTACCGATTTCGCCCGGTGAACTACTAGATAAAATTACAATTTTAGAGATTAAAAGTGAACATATTTCGGACAACATAAAGTTAGCAAACGTACAAACCGAACTGAAACTTTTAAGCGACATTTGGGACAAAACATCTCCCAATAGTGAGCTAGATAGCTTAAAGCAAGAGTTGAGAGAAAATAATCAAGCGCTTTGGGACATTGAAGATAAAATTCGCATTAAAGAGTCCAACAAAGAATTCGATCAAGTATTTATCGAGCTGGCTCGATCAGTTTACATACAAAACGATAAACGAGCTGAAACTAAAAAGAAAATCAACATAAAACTTGGCTCTGCTATCGTTGAGGAAAAGTCATATGCCGATTACTAGTGATGAATGCACTAGCTATTGACGTATTTATTCCTATACCAAATTGAAAGTGCATACATCATCATAAATAACGCTAAAAGACATTCTTTAGTTTCCCCTGCACGTATATCAAGAACTGTAGGTATATTTATATCTAAGACTTTATAGATCTTTTCATGCCAGCTCACTAATAATGATAATAGTGCCGCCGGTAGGCAAACATAGGTTGGTAACAACCAGTCAAAAAATGAATTTTCATCTGGCTTATGATTGCTAAACTTTCTGTATATTGGAATGAGAACACCACCAATGAGCGCTGCAATTGATAATAAGGTCCTAGGAATTTGGTCAAATATTGCAGCAGTGTTATGTAAATTCGTTTCCTGTTGGTCATTAACACTTGTCCAAGACTCTGGCGTAGCCCAACCAAAGTAATGCTGGCCCCAACTAATTTCTTCACCGGCATAATAAATTGAACCCACCAGAAATATCACCATCCAAACTTTCAAAAAACTAAATGTTACATTTGATTTAAGGAATAATATTGTTGCAATAATAGCAATTAACAAGCTGACAACCGTTACGTTTTCAATCACACCCGATTCAGTGTACATAATCGTATCAGTATCCAAGCTTATAACTCTGGCCGCATATGGCATTACAGCCATGACAATAGGAATAAATAGCCAAACAATTTTAGATATGTCTTTATTCATACTTCAACCTCAACGCTAATTTCTTCCCAGCCACCACTTTTGCTTTCCTCTTCTATCCCAGTTCCTCAAACTGCGATAGTCACGAAAAGATTTTTTCCTGATACCAGTCTTAAATGCTAATCCAACAATAGGATTTGGCGGGAACAAATATTGCGGCATAATATTAAAATCATACAAGATCGGTTCCCAATTACCATTTACTTTATTCACCATCAAGTTGCCAACACTGATATCTAGATCATGAATTCCGTTTTGCTCAGCAGCTCTAACAATTCGATACCCACAATCAAGTAGCTCTTGAGGCAAATGCCCAAGTTGTTCTATTAGATGCTCTAATATTGTGCCTTCAACATATTCTTGAATGATCGAATGCGAATAACCGCTTTCAGCGGCATACACTCTATATGGCTTGGCAATAAAACGTTTAATTTTATCAATTTTGCGTAGCGCACAATTTCTTCCATATTCGTACTCCGCGATATCTACTTTATACTTTGAATGATATTTTTTAATCATATTTGGCCTATAGACCTTAATAGCCACATCCATATCATTCAGTTTAGCTTTATAAACATACGCCCTATTGCCTTTCCCAAGAAAAGAAATAATTTCAATATCATCAGGCATTTTTAGTTGATGCTTAGCAAATATCTCTGGTTTCTTACTATTCACAAAGTAGTTACTTTACATATTTTTTAAGATTGGCTCAGTGTTACAATGGTCTTTTAAATAACTAAAATACATCTAAATACACATACGTTACTGTATCAGCATCAGATAAATAGTTGAATAAATTGAAAAGCATGAATTCTAGCCTAACATCCATAAATTTTTCAGATGGAAAAAGAGGGAAGCTGATAATTTCTCCGCATACTGCTTATAAAAATGAATTGGAAAACTGGGTCAAAAGCAATAGCTATAGTGCTTTTGAGAATGAAGATTTCAGAATGCAGCGCCATACTAGAAAACGAAATAAACTATATACCTTCAATCATCCGATAACTAAAAAAGAAGTCATTCTCAAAGTTTCTGCAATAGACAACCAATATAAATTTCTAAGAAGAACTAATTTAACACTCTCAACTTTATTCAGTGATTACAATCTACGTGCTTTCAAAGGCGCCCTGCTTCTTCAGGCTATTGAGGTTGAGTGCCCAACTCCACTCATGTATTGGGTAGAAAAGAATTCTATCTTTGTAAAAAAAAGCTATTACATGTACGAAAAAGTACAAGCAGATCATTCTCTGTTTACATTTTCTGAACTCCTAGCTAAAAATAATCACACTAAATCTCAAGAAATATACAAACAACTGGCTACTAAAACCATAAATATCATTAAGCGCATACATGACGCAGGATTTCGCCAGGGAGATCCTCACCCCGGTAACTTTTTAGTCACATCATCAAATAAAGTACACGATGGTACAAGTAAAATAAATGCAGAAGATATTCATATGTTCATTATTGATTTAGATAAATTTAGCATCGCTAAACCGTTAGGCAAAACACTGAAAAGATTTTTTGATTTAAGATGCATGAGAAGATGCACACTGGGGCCATATAACCAAACAGAAATGCTGAAATTTTATCTTCAAGATGAGTACTCTAGAGCTTGGAACATGGTTGTACATTTTTGGATGCGCGGCGGCTTCAATCCTTTTAAATGGTTTAAAAAACCAAAAAGAGGAAGATAGAAGTACTTTGCAATTATGATTTATTTATTTTTGAGATTAAGTTTGTGGTTGAATAAGAGTCTAAAAAGTCGACTATTTTAACCTCCCCACCGTTTTTACGAACAGCATCACTACCTACCACGTCTTTAACTTTATAATCACCACCCTTTACTAGCACATCAGGTAAAATAGAATTAATCAGCTTCTCAGGCGTATCTTCACTAAATTCAACAAGCCAATCAACAGATTGCAATCCAGATAAAACCGTTAGCCTATCAATCAACTTATTGATTGGCCTAGTATCGCCTTTTAACGCTTTAACCGATTCATCTGAGTTGACAGCCACTATCAGTACGTCTCCCATCTGTTTTGCTTTTGACAAATATTCAATATGACCAGAATGTAAAATATCAAAACAACCATTTGTGAAAATTATCTTTTTACCTTCGTATCGAAACTTTGCTACTTTCTCAATTAAATCTTGGGTAGATACTATTTTCCCATGAACCTGACTAGAACGATTTATTTCATTTTCAATTTCAGTTTTACTTACCCTAGCTGCACCCAGTTTGCCAACCACAACACTTGACGCGGCATTAGCTATATACACCGCATCTTCAAATGATGAGCCAGCTGCAAAAGATGCTGACAATACAGAAATAAATGTATCTCCAGCACCTGTTACATCAAAAACCTCTTTCGCACGCGCAGGTATATTTGTAGATTTTCCAGAACGTTCTATCAGCGTTACCCCTTTTTCACTTCTCGTGATAATAAGTGCGCTTAAATTCAACTCATTCAAAAGATTCAAACCCTTAGCAGACAAATCCTGTTCATTAGCGACCTCTCCAACAACAGCATTAAATTCAGATTGATTAGGCGTAATAGCTGTAACATTCTTATACTTCTCAAAATCGCTACCCTTTGGATCAACAAAAATGCTTGTACCCATTGAATTTGCTTTTTTTATAATTTTTGTAACATTGTTTAATGCACCTTTCTTATAATCAGACAAAATAAGCACATTGTGTCTTTCTACTTCTGCACAAACAGTATTGGTAAGTTTATCAATACTGCGTTGTGAAAATTCTCCTTCAAAATCTAATCGAATTAGCTGTTGATTGCGGCTTAGCACGCGTAGTTTTGCAACTGTTTTAGCAGATGGATCCTTGGTGCAATGCAAAACAACATTTTCTTGCTGTAAGAGCGTTTCTAGTTGTTCAGCCTCTTCATCTTCGCCTAACAAAGCCGCAAGCGAGCATTGACCTTCCAATGCTGTGATACTTCTCGCAACATTACCTGCACCACCTGGTCTTTCTTCAAAACCATTAATTAACACAACAGGAACCGGCGCTTCTGGCGAAATTCTTTGTGTATTCCCACTCCAATAGCGGTCCAACATAAGATCACCTGCAACGAGGATATTAATACTTGAAAAATCAGGCAGCGATACCATCATAATAAATTATTCTTTATAAATACTGTGAAACACCAAGATTAATTCGTGTCGTATTGGAGCGCAGGCGCTTTTCGAGTCTATTTTCATTATCTTCTAAATGGGTACGATCGTTTAAAGCATGCCATAAATGCAACACTGTTACAGCATTCACGCCTTCCTTTCTGTAAACACCATTATTAATGAGGCGAATCGCCAAATCTGCATCCTCGTGCCCCCAGCCAATATATTGTTCATCAAAACCATTTACGGCCAAAAAATCTTCTCGCCACATACCTAAATTGCAAGTTTTTACACCGTACCAATTTTTTTCTTTTAATTTTCTCAGCATTCCAAGTGGTAATGTAACAAGAGGCGCAATGCGTTTGATTTTTCTTGCTTTCCAAAGACACAACAAATCTAATACTGAAATTTTTGGCGGCTGAATCTGAGAATGTATGAATTCTTGAGTGTAAGACTCAGACAACATCACTCGACTACCTCTAACAAAATAACCCTGCTCAGCAAGTTGAATATGCTTAGATATAAAATTTGGAAAGGCAATACAATCACCATCCATAAATATTAAATAATCTCCCTCAGATTCTGCAACGGCTTTATTACGCGACTTCGCTGCACGAAAACCTTTATCTTCTTGCCAAATATGTTTTAAATTTAATTGAGAATTTGCATGAAACTCGCAAATTGTGTCTTGAGTGTTTCTTGTGGAGCCATCATCTGCAACAATAACTTCAAATTCTGAATGATTCTGATTAATTAACGAATTTAGAACATTTAATAATGCATCTTCTCGATTATAAGTAGTGACAATAACGGATACTTGCATATAAGCATTAATTGTTAAATCTAATATTGTATTTACTACCAGACAAACAGCATATAATTCGGAATGTAAGACCAAAACTCATTGAATACATTGTATTACTTACGCACATAGATATATCAACGTTATTATGTAGGCTCAGTTTTTTCAGAAAGGATAAATATATTACTGATAAAAACTAAGTTAAGGATAAGAAATATTGAAATAGCATTATTTGTAAGCCATGTATTTACCATACCAAAAGTAAAATGACATATCATTATCGTCAAACCAGATAGCGCATAAAGACTTATTTTAGGGTTGCTTTGATATTTCATCAAAAAATAAGAATATATGTATATTGGTAATATAAAAACAAATAGAACAAATACAAAAAACCCTACCAAACCAGTTTCAGCTAAAATATGAATGAAGATATTGTGCGCCCCTTGTAACATTAGTGGATCATTAACCAATAACTGCCCAGCATTCATCATGCTTTCTATATCTTGGCGATAATCTCCAAGCCCAGTACCTAAAATAGGAGACTGCAAAAATATTACAATTCCATGATACATAAGCAAAAACCTAACACCCCAAGAATTCTTATAGTTTTGCATTGGGTCTTGAACAAATAGGGATAACTGTTCAAAGCCCATATAGTAATATTGCGCAACTGGTGATCTTGGGTGCAGAAATAAGGCTAAAATACCAACAGATACAAGCAAAAATAAGAGTATTTTTTTCCTGTCAAAATCATTTCTAAATTGAAACATCAAAAGCAGCATAAATGGGAAAACGCATAACATTGCACCACGAGTATTATTTAGAGTAATGCCATATATGATTACTATGGAAACTGTTGTCGCTGCTAATAAAATCCATTTTGCCCTCCATCTAAAAATTACTTGAAGTGTTAATAATAAAAAAAACGTAACTGCAGCAAATCCAAACCTATTTATCTGTCGGGCACCCATAGGTTGTGGCATATTTAGTACGTGGTATTGATAAATCGCTACCAAACCGATTACAAGGCAACCTAAAAGCAAACCCCATGAAAAAATTGGTGCAAGTTCTAACTGATACTTTCTGACAAAGAGATACAAGGGAACAAATAACAAAAACCTTACATATCTCTCATAAGAACCTAGACTATCTAATAGATCTTCAGCATTAATTAAACTCAAACCCGTAGCTATAAATAATGATACAAAACCAAAAAGTAACAATCTTTCAAGTTTGAATAATTTTAATTTTTTACTCCAAAAAAATATTAATGCAGGAATAGATAAAAACCAAAAAGTAGTGGTCGCCCCAGAGTTTACAGTAACGGCGATTGAAGGAAGCACAAAAATAGCAACAAAAAACGGCAAAAAATGCCAGCTAGGTATATTCCTAAAAGGAATCAGCAACCACCCCATGAAATAATTTCTCTATTCAACAAATTTTTGTAGCGTAGGAAAGCCATGTGTCATCATAGAGTTGCCGGCCATATACAGAATCAAAATACATAGACTGTAATTTAGTAGTAATTTCGCCACGCACACCTTCGCCAATCATGCGATTATCAAGTTCACGAATAGGCGTAACTTCTGCTGCTGTCCCAGTGAAAAATGCCTCGTCAGCGGTATACATTTCATCTCGTGTAATGCGTTTTTCAATAACTTGTAAATCTAATGTTTGAGCAAGTGTAATAATTGTTTTACGTGTAATTCCATCTAATGCTGAAGTTAACTCAGGCGTGTACAATTTCCCTCGTTTAACAATAAAAACATTTTCGCCGCTTCCTTCAGCTACAAAGCCATCAACATCTAACAAGAGCGCTTCATCATAGCCATCATGCAAAGCTTCATTTAGCGCAAGCATAGAATTAACATAATTACCATTTAATTTTGCTTTACACATCGACACGTTCACATGGTGACGTGAATAAGATGAAGTTTTTACACGAATTCCATTATTCATGTTATCTTCACCCATGTACGAACCCCATTCCCAAGCGGCAACAATACAATGCACTTCCAAATTATCTGCTCGAATACCCATGCCTTCAGATCCATAAAAACACATAGGACGCATATATGCAGAACTCAATTCATTTTTATTCACGACATCAATTTGTGCTTGATTTAATTCTTCGGGTGAAAATGGAATTTTCATGCCAATAATTTTTGCAGAATTAAACAATCTTTCAGTATGGTCAATCAGACGGAATATTGCAGTGCCTTGCTCTCCTTTATAAGCACGCACACCTTCAAATACACCTGCACCATAATGAAGTGTATGCGTCAGCACATGGGTGCTTGCTTCCCTCCACGGCACAAACTTGCCGTCGTACCATATCCATCCATCTCTGTCAGACATTGACATCTGAAACTAACTCCATAATTCCCTTGATAAAAATTGCTTTATTACAGTGTTCGATTGTAATTTAAGCTGCGGTTGAGTGTAACAGACTTGCCCAAATTTTTTGTACTCTGTCTCGCTCATTTGAGAATTTCTCTGCACTGATTGTTTCTGGCTTTAGTTGCAAGCTTAGTTGATGAAGGTATTTTCGATATCTTAAGTAGATCTCCTTTAGCTCCTCAGCAATAGAAGCGCTCAACAACCCCTCCACTGTGCAATTTTCAAGGATCCTGATGTTATCGGTATGATCTGTTAGCTTTGGATGATTCTTTGAATAACTCAGCACAAGAAATTGAACGATGAATTCAATATCAATCACTCCACCTTGGCTGCTCTTAATATTAAATTCTGATCCAGTTGCATGAATTTTTGCACCTAACATTTTATTCCTCATTTCAACGACTGACTCACAAACTTCTTGTGATTTTCTTTCAATACCAAGTACTCTTTTCCGAATAGATAAAAATTCTATAGCAAGTATGTCTGAACATGTGATCGCACGCGCACGTACGAGTGCTTGATGTTCCCACATCCAAGCATCATGTAAAAGATAATGCTCGTATGCGCGTAGAGATGTTATTACAGGCCCTGACTCTCCATGGGGACGAAGTCGTAAATCAACATCAAAAACTTTTCCTCCAGCAGTAACTGTACTAAGTATATGAATCGTGCGTTGAACCAAGCGCGTAAAAAATACATCATTATGTATCTTGTTTGCATCTTCTTTACCACCACCAGTCGTCTCGCAATGATCACCTCCACTGTTGTGCAGAAATACCATGTCTAAGTCAGACCCATAACCCAACTCAAGCCCACCCAACTTGCCATATTCAACAATGAGCACTTCTGGTATGTATGTTTCACCTTTTTGTATACATTGCGGTTCGCCATATTTTTGCACCAACTCACCATAGGCATACTTCAAAGCGCTATCTACACAAACTTCGGCCAACCAGGATAAGTGATCGCTTACTTTCATAATTGGATAATTTTCTATGATGTCAGCCGCAGCAATTTGAATTACTTGAGAATGTTTAAATTCACGTAGATGTTCCATAAATTTTTCTAGATCATCAATGTCTTCATAATTTGCAAGTAATTGTTGTTGCATATCTCTTTTACCAGGTGGCGCATAGTCTTTCGTAAGCGAAAGCACGTCATCAAGTAATAATGGATGTGTTGCGATGTATTGCGATATCCAAGGACTATGATGAATAAGCTTGAAAATTGTAGAAAGTTTATTTTTATTTTCGATTAGTAATGAGACATAAGTTGATCGCTGTGCGATTTTTTCCAAAATATTCAAGAAACGGTCAAATATTATTGGGCAATCGTTAAAATTTTTCAGTTCGTTAAGAAATACAGGCATAAACCGATCCAAACGATCCCGCGCAATTGGAACCAATTTTTTTACAAAATCGCTTTGTTTAAATTTCGCTAAATGCTTCTGAATATACGCAGCATCTTCTACAAAATATTTGTTTAACTTTTCAGTACATAATTCTTGCGAATCAATTTGTAACCAAATATCAGCAAGCTCATCACTATCACCCCCTGCATCATCATTCTTCAACAAGGTTTGGTAAATATCGTTGACCAGTGCAGCATATTCTTTATACTTAGTATGAAATGACTGCCAGTTTTGATAATCCATAGCATATGCAAAGCTAGTTTGTTGATCAGATACAGATGGCAGAACATGCACCTGCTGATCTTCACGTAGTTGTAATACATTTTCTGCTTTACGCAGAAACAAATATGCCTCCAACAAACAATTGGACCAAATTTCAGTAATGAAGCCCTGAATCTGTAATTCAACCAATGCTTTTTGTGTTGAACGTATACGTAAGGAAATATTCTTTCCTCCATAAATAAGTTGAAACATTTGTGCAATGAATTCAATTTCTCGTATACCACCTATACCAATTTTTAGATCTTCTTTATTGGAATTTAACTGGGCTTTATTTTCAATTAAGGTTTTCATTTCACGCAAAGATTGCATTGCGCCATAATCTAGATAACGACGATAAATGAATGGCGAGATTTCATGCAAAAACTTTTGCCCTTTTTGCATATCGCCCGCCACTACACGGGCTTTCATCCACGCATATCGCTCCCAATCACGTCCATGTACTTGGAAATATTGATCGATAGAATTGAAACTTGCCAATATCGGTCCTGACTCACCAAAAGGTCGCAATCTAGTATCCACTCTAAACACAAAACCGTCTTGTGTTTGTTCAGATAAAACCTTGATAAATAATCGAACTGTTTTGAGGTAAAATTCAGTCAACTTTGCTTGTTGCTCTTGATTATCAAAACCCTCATCCGCATAAGCAAAAACCAGATCAACATCAGAAGAAAAATTTAGCTCACCACCACCTAATTTACCGAGAGCAAAAACGATAATATTATTTTCAAGCTTCTTTTCAAATTCACCTGTATTAGGACGAGATTGCAGCCATTGAAAACACCAATTTAATGTTTTTTGCAGACAAGCATCTGCAAATGAACTTAGTTCATATAAAGTTTGTTCAACATTGGTATAAGTTTGAAGATCACGCCAAGCAATTCTTGCAAAAGCAGCCGCCCTAGCGCGACGCAATAAATGTTGTAATTCTTCAACATTATTTACTAAAGAGAAAAGTGTTTCGAGCTCTTCATGATATTTATCAAGATTAAAATCTTGATGCAATACATGATTTGAAAATAACTTTTCTAACCATTCAGGTTGCGAAATGCAAAGACGTTTTATAAACGGACTCGCGAACCAAACAGCCAGCACTTCATCTTGGTGATCAAGCAATACCGGTTTCAGATTTGAATAAAGTTCATTAAAGTCCAGTTTAAGTTTGGATCGGTGCGATTCAGGTGGCAAGGGAAGCATGGCATACAGTTTAAGCGAGTATTTATCTAATTCTAACCATCGTGCAGAAATTATGCTGAAAGATTGAGGTATTCTAAATGCGAATGAGAATTGGTACCATTAGAAATAATTCCTAAACTTAATTAAGTTATGGTTAAGAAACCATTCTTTAGAAATATATGTCTAGAGTTAAACAAAAAGAAGGAAACTTATAAATATGTTGAATAATTGGAAAAAAACTTATCTAAGAGTAGCTTTATGTATGTTGCTAATTGGATCAGTCGCTCAAGCTGCTGAAGTTAATATTTACTCAGCTAGAAAGGAAGATCTTATTAAACCAATACTGAATAAATTTGAACAGCAATCAAACATCAAAGTCAATCTAGTAACAGGCAAAGCCGATGCACTTTTGCAACGTTTAATAAGTGAAGGAAAAAATAGCCCTGCAGATATTTTAATTACGGTTGATGCTGGGAGACTTTATCGTGCCAAACAAGCAGAGGTTTTACAAACAATCGAATCTGAAAACTTAAACAGTGCTATACCAAAACAATATCGTGACCCTAAAGGTTATTGGTTTGGTTTAACATTACGTGCTCGCCCAATTGTATATGAGATAGATCGTGTAAAACCCGAGCACCTATCTAGCTATGAAGCACTAGCATTTCCTGAGTGGAAACAAAAAGTATGTATTCGTTCATCAGGTAATATTTATAATCAATCTTTGATTGCATCTATGATTGCAACTAATGGCGAAGAGCAAACTTTTAATTGGTTAACTGATTTTATCGGCAGCTTCGCTCGATCACCACAAGGTGGAGATCGAGACCAAATAAAGGCTGTAGCTGCAGGCCAATGTGACATTGCCGTAGTCAATACTTATTACTTAGGTAAAATGTTGACCTCAAAAGATGAAAACGAAGTAGCAGCTGCCAATAAGGTGAAGATATTCTGGCCTAACCAAGAAGATCGTGGCACACATGTGAATATCAGTGGTGCAGCAATCACCGCCTCATCAAAAAATAAAGAAAATGCAATCAAGTTACTAGAGTTTTTAGTAAGCGATGATGCACAACAATGGTATGCAGAAAAAAACTTTGAGTACCCAATTAAACCTGGTATTCAACCAAGCAAAATCTTGCAATCGTGGGGAGAGTTTAAAGCGGATTCACTCAGTCTTTATAAACTTGGAGAATTTAATGCAGACGCAGTGATCTTGATGGATCGCGCAGGTTGGAAATAAACTGCAAGATTTTCCCCAAAGATGTATTTAATTAAATTAGAATGGTGGCATGGATGCGAGCCCTAAAATAACTCACAAAATATATGCTCTAAATAAATACATACAACATAAAAGTAATTTCTATTGGTTAATGGGTACGATAACAATCGCGTTGATTATTAGCGTACCTATATTTACCGTTTTATCATCCTTGCTGTTCCCAGAAAGCGAGGTTTGGCAACATTTAAAGTCAACTGTACTTAGCGAATACATCCTTAACTCATTTCTACTTGCTGTAGGTGTAGCATTAGGCACTTTGATCATCGGCATATCTACGGCTTGGTTATGCAGTGTATGCGATTTTCCTGGCCGCAAAACATTTAGCTGGTTACTTTTACTACCGCTGGCATTTCCACCCTATATCATTGCTTACACCTATACGGGACTTCTCGACTTTACTGGGCCATTGCAGAGTTTTTTGCGCGAAATATTTTCTTGGTCTTATGGTGATTATTGGTTTCCTGAAATTCGTTCCTTACCAGGCGCAGTCATCATGCTATCACTTGTGCTCTATCCTTATGTATATCTATTAACACGAACTGCATTTTCAGAACAATCGAGAAGCTTTCGAGAAGCAAGCCACATTTTAGGCGAAGGTTTAAAAAAAACTTTTATTAAATCTACCTTACCATTGGCAAGACCTGCCATTATTGCAGGCTTAACATTAGTCGTGATGGAGACCTTAGCCGACTATGGCACAGTGCACTACTTTGGAATACCTACATTCACTACAGGTATTTTCCGCACCTGGTTTGGTCTTGGTGACCGCATTGCTGCTACACAACTGGCAAGTTTATTATTACTTAGCGTATTTCTTATTATCGTTATCGAACGGTTAAATCGCCAACCTGCACGCTTTCAAAACCCAAGTAGTGATCGCAAACAATGGCGTTACCCGTTATTGGGTATTAAAGCATTAGCAGCAATTTTGATTTGCTTTTTGCCTATCTTATTTGGATTTTTAATTCCAGCAATGCAATTGCTTTTATGGGCGGTCAAAACGGCGCCAGAAATTGTTAACAATTCTTTTTATATTTTAATATTAAATACCATACAGCTCGGATTAATCGTTGCTTTTTTAGTTGTAGTTATAGCAACGTTTCTTGCTTATGGAAAACGCGTGAGCTCACACTATTTAGTTCCTTATAGTGTAAATATCAGCGCAATGGGCTACACAGTACCTGGAATAATTATTGCGGTTGGTGTTTTATTGCCTTTTGCCTGGTTCGATAATACCTTGGATGCCTTTTTAAGCAGTCGCTTTGGAATTTCCACAGGATTACTACTAACCGGCACACTCGCCGCTTTAGTTTTTGCACACATGGTACGTTTTATGGCGATCGGGCTAAATTCAGTTGATGTGAGTCTGGAAAAAATTCATCGTAGTGTAGATGATGCTGCACAACTTTTAGGTCATAAAACATTTGATCGTTTTTTTAATATTCATTTGCCACTTATCAAAAGCGGTGTATTTACTGCAGGTTTATTAGTATTTGTTGAAGTCATAAAAGAATTACCTGCTACACTCGTGTTAAGACCATTTAATTTTAATACCCTTGCTGTACGCACGTATGAACTTGCGTCTGACGAACGCCTAGCGGACTCCGCATGTAGTGCATTATTGATTGTTGCAGTGGGAATCATCCCAATCTTAATTTTAAACCGCTCGATCACGAAATCGAATTCATGACAGACAACTCACCAAGACTCGATGTTCGTAATGTAAGCGTTGAATTACAAAACAAAACTATCCTTGGTGATGTTTCTTTGCAGTTGAATCAAGGCCAAATTGCATCAATTTTAGGCCCTAGCGGTTGCGGTAAAACAACTTTATTACGCAGCCTAGCAGGATTTCAGCCAATTTCTCGTGGCGAAATTTATGTACACAAAAAGTTATTCAGCAAAGAAGGGTATTCTTTAGCACCGGAAAATCGAAACATCGGCATGATGTTTCAAGATCTTGCCCTATTCCCACATTTAACTGTTGAACAAAATATATGTTTTGGTTTGCACACTCTAAAAAAGAACGACCAAAAAAATAGAATTCAACATGTGCTTGAGTTAACCGAGCTTCACCACCAAGAAAAAAAATATCCATATCAGTTATCCGGCGGCCAGCAACAACGCGTCGCGCTTGCACGCGCATTGGCGCCTAAGCCCGAAATTCTTTTACTTGACGAACCTTTCTCAAGCCTTGATCCTGATTTGAGGGAACAAGTTGCAACCGAAGTACGCAAAATTTTGAAACATGAAAATGTAACCGCAGTACTGGTTACACATGATCAACATGAAGCATTTGCCATGGCAGATGAAATTGGTGTGATGGATCAAGGCAACATCGCACAATGGGGCAATGCATATAATATTTATCATAAACCCGAAACACGTTTTGTTGCTGACTTCGTTGGTCTCGGTAGCATGGTTCCTGCAACGGTTATTGATAGACAAACACTGGGTACAGAATTTGGTCATATAAAAGGAACCGTATCGGATTCATTTAAAAATAATGATGTAGTGGATCTGCTGGTTCGCCCCGATGACGTTCCGCATGATGACTGCAGCAACATTACCGCATTGGTTGAAGAAAAGCGTTTTCGAGGCGCTGTATTTTTGTATAAGTTACGTTTGCAAAGCGGTAATTTCGTGCTTTGTTACGCCTCCAGCCATCACAACCATCAAATTGGTGAGTCAATCGGCATTAGGCTAGATTTAGAACACTTGGTTGTTTTCCATAGAAAATCCTAAATTCGTTGTCTTTATTCAGACACTTAGGAAAGGATTATGCATTGGGGCTTGACCTTAGTGGCATAAACCCCAACAATAATGGGGAAGATGCTAACTAGAGGAGTCAAGCATGAGACTTAGTAAATTATTCATTTACCTATTAATTATTTCATTTGCATTCGTGCAAATTTCACCCGCATTTGCTGGAATTGTTGGAACTGACAGCTTCTTAAGTGAGCAGACTCTTCAACAAGACCGCGAAAATCTTCGTGACCTGATGTCTCGAGATGAAGTTAAAACGATGCTTGAGATGAACGGTTTAACCGTTGAGGAAGCTCAAACACGGGTGGACTCATTAACCGATGCTGAAGTCAGCCAAATGGCAAAGAAATTTGATGAACTTCCAGCAGCTGGTAACGCAGCGGTTGTGGTATTAATCATTGCCTTAGTCGTGCTAATACTTGAACTTGCAGGTATAACCGACATATTTACGGGGATATAACCCCCTTCAAAGGATTCTATGTTCGCTCGGTAACATGATTATTATCGAGTGAACATACATCGCTTCCTACCCAAACATTTACATGCCATGCTATTGGTGCAGTTTCTGCTATAGCGAGCCGTCACGCGCTGCGCTTATAATCACGATAACGCATTAGCAATAATTGATGATTTGTTCCAAAGAAACACAACCTATTCGAAGCAAAATTTATTCTATCTTTGCTTTCATCTTGTATGTTTAACAAGTTTATTATCTTGTGTTGCGCCCCAAACACGACAGCTAAATTCTGAACGCCCACAAGATTTACCAACTAAAGCATTCATAAAAGACGTTCCATTTTATCTACAAGAAGAATTTCATTGCGGCCCGGCCACGCTTGCCATGGCAATGAATTTTTATGGCATGCAACTTTCGCCGAGTGAGCTTGCAAAAGATGTATTTACTCCAGGTCGCAAAGGAAGTTTTCAGTCAGAAATGAAAGCCGCAGTTCGAAAGCGCGGCATGATTGCTTATGAACTGACCTCGGAACTCGTATATTTATTGGCAGAAGTGTCTGTTGGTCATCCGGTGATTATTTTACAGAACAAGGGAGTGAAGTATTACCCTGTCTGGCATTACGCTTTAGTCATTGGCTATGATCTGGATAAAAAACAAATCTATTTGCATAGTGGTGCAAATAAAAATTATGCGGTGTCCATGAGTGTATTTGAGTTCACATGGAAACGTTCAAACCGCTGGGCCATGGTTGTATTGCCAACCGACACCCTTCCAAATGATCGCAATTTAATTAATGCATTACAGGCCGTGGTCGATTTAGAAGAAGTTGGACAAATACAGGCTGCAAACCAAGCCTACCGAACCATCACTAAACGTTGGGATAAAAGTTTTGTTGCAATCATGGGAGCGGCGAATACCTATTTAAACCTAGGAAAACCGGAACATGCAACACCATTTTATTTGCGCGCAAGTGAACTCAAACCGGAACGAGGCGACGTTTACAACAACCTAGCATACAGCTTACTCGGCCAATCCTGTTACGAACCCGCACTCACTTCAATTGAATGTGCACTGGCACTTGATTCAAATAATGCTGAATTTCTGGACTCACATCAGGATATCACTCAATCTCCATCTAGGAAGACACTTGATAACTGCCCCATTATTGCCTGCCCAGTAAAATAACGCGGGCAATAAAATTATTATTATTTCGTAGCTGACATTCAACGCTGAATACCACTACACTATGTTGCTAACAAATATGTACGTGGTCTTCACTAGTGGAAAATAGTAAAGAAACAAGAAAATACTCTTCAATTGTTGTTGATGGCGCCGAACGCGCTCCAAGCCGAGCAATGTTGCGTGCGGTTGGCTTTGGAGACAAAGACTTTAAGAAACCACAGATAGGCATTGCCTCCACTTGGAGCATGGTCACGCCTTGCAATATGCACATCAACAAACTTGCAGACGAAGCCGCAAAAGGTACGAATCAGGCAGGTGGAAAAGCAGTAATTTTCAATACCATAACCATATCTGATGGAATATCCATGGGTACGGAAGGAATGAAATATTCTTTAGTATCACGCGAAGTAATTGCCGACTCGATTGAAACTGTATCTGGTTGTGAAGGATTCGATGGCGTAGTAGCAATAGGTGGTTGTGACAAAAACATGCCGGGTTGTTTGATTGCGCTAGCTCGCTTAAACCGCCCATCAATTTTTGTTTATGGCGGCACCATTATGCCAGGCAATCATAAAGATACTAAAGTCGATGTTGTTTCCGTTTTTGAAGCTGTAGGTCAACATGCAAAAAAAGAAATCAATGATCAAGAATTAAAACAAGTTGAGTCATCAGCTATTCCTGGTGCAGGCTCCTGCGGTGGCATGTATACCGCCAACACAATGGCATCAGCAATTGAAGCGTTGGGAATGAGTTTGCCAAACAGCTCAGCACAAAATGCAATTTCTAAAGACAAGCAAAATGATTGCATTGCTGCAGGTGAAGCAGTGATGAAATTGTTAAATAAAAACCTTCTGCCTAAAGACATCATGACCAAAAAAGCATTTCAAAATGCAATTACTATATTGATTACGTTAGGTGGTTCTACGAATGCGGTTTTACATTTGATTGCAATGGCATATGCCATCGGCGTGAAATTAAGTATTGATGAATTCACTCGTATTGGAAAAAAAGTTCCAGTGCTTGCTGACCTACGACCAAGCGGTAAATACATGATGTCGGAGCTCATTGAAATTGGTGGCATACAGCCTTTAATGAAAATGTTATTAGACAAAGGTTTGTTACATGGTGATTGCTTAACAGTAACGGGTAAATCTCTGGCAGAAAACTTAAAAAACGTAAAACCCTATCCTAAGGGGCAAGATATCGTTCATGATTTTGACGACCCAATAAAAAAAGACAGTCACCTTGTAATCCTGTATGGAAATCTTGCGCCGGAAGGAGCAGTGGCAAAAATTTCAGGAAAAGAAGGGTTAAATTTTATTGGTAAAGCACGTGTATTTGCATCCGAAGAAAAAGCATTGCAGAAAATTCTCGATGGTGGCATTAAAAAAGGTGACGTTATTGTGATTCGCTATGAAGGACCGCAAGGTGGTCCTGGGATGCGCGAAATGTTATCGCCTACTTCTGCCATCATGGGCAAGGGGCTTGGTAAAGATGTTGCGCTTATTACAGATGGACGTTTTTCAGGAGGCAGCCATGGTTTTGTTGTAGGACACATCACCCCTGAAGCTGCTGTAGGTGGGCCAATCGCATTAATTAAAAATGGCGATAAAATCACCATTGATGCGCAAAAACGTGAGATTAATGTTCAGTTGACCAAAAAAGAGCTTTCGCAACGCAAAAAAAATTGGAAAGCACCTAAACCCCGTTACAAACGTGGGGTTTTAGCTAAATATGCAGCACAAGTTTCCTCAGCATCAAAAGGTGCTGTCACAGATTAAATCATATTGCCGTCTCTCTTCTATCTACAATGCACAAATTGTCAGGTGTGCGAAAAATAGTTTAGGATTGCCGGTTCTGTTTATAACTATTTAGTATTACCCCCAATATATTAAGGAGCTGTCGATGGCTGAATTACTAACAGGAAAAGCACTAGAAGAGGTCATGGAGCGCAAAAACAAAATGCGTCGTGAAGCCTACGACCGTCGTGCTGCTCAAGAGAATAAAGATGAAGTAAGCGCAAAAGCTTGTGCAAATTTCATGGCATTGCCTGAATACCAAAAATCAAATGTTGCCATGTGGTATATCGATTGCCGCTCTGAAACACGCACCAAACCGGAACTGTTAGATGAAGTAAAAAAAGGTGAAAAGAAAATAATCGTACCTTACTGCACAGAAGATGAAAATGGTGAAAACAAACTTGGTCTGTGGTGGATGGAAAGTTTAGAAGAAATGGTTGTTGGCAAATGGGACATTCTTGAGCCACCTAAAGAAATGTGGGGTAACCCAGAAAAAGAAGTTGAGCCGGAAGAAATTGATATCATCATGGTTCCAGGAACAGGCTTTGATAAAACAGGTGGACGCATGGGTAATGGTCAAGGTTACTACGATCGTTTACTTGAACAACTTCGCCCGGATTGTCCTCTAGTTGCTCTTTGCTACGAATCACAGTTGTTTGATGAAATTTTAGTTGCACCTCATGATGTATACATGGACAAAGTTGTAACTGAGGCTGGCGTTTACGAAGGTAAAGGTCGCGATTAGAATTTAAAAAGGAAATAACATGCCTGCAAAAATTGATGATACGTACGCCGAAGCGTTTAAAAGTTTATACACTGAGTTTTTAATTACTGCACGTGATCGTAAATGGCTGGACCATGCAGTAAACGCTGCAACTGGGAATGCATCAAGTTCAATCTTATGTGACTGCGAAGCAGGTATGGATCGCTATGTTGGTCCTGGAGGTGATGAGAGCTTTGAAACTCCTGATGGTCGCCCAGGCGCAATAGTACAATTGCATGTGCCTCGCTTTCGTAAAGATCGCGTTGAAGCATTAGAACGATCCGCACTTGTGCGTATCAGTCAAAATGTTATGACTTGTCCTACAGCTTCTTGTTTCAACTTGGTTGACTCAGAAGAGTACTACCACATGGGCCGTAAAGTTGCTTATTTTGGAAATGGCTACCAAAAACGCATCGAACGATTCGGTCGAAAAATGTGGTGGATTCCAATTTTAGGTGGCGAATTTATTTTAGACCGTCGCTTGGGTTACGCAGATGGGCTCATGGGTGGTAATTTATGGTTCTTTGGTGACAGTGTTGACTCTGCTTTACTTGCTGCGGAAAAAGGTGTGGAAGCAATACTTCCGATGCCTGGCGTAATTACAACTTTCCCTGGTGGTATCGCAGGAAGTGGCTCAAAAGCAGGAAGTAATTATGACTTCACTATTGCGAGTACTTATGAAAAATTCTGCCCACTATTACAAGATGACCCGTCTGTGGAAGCTGGATTGCCTGAAGGTGTAAATTGCGTAATGGAAATCATCATGAATGGTCAAGGCATGCAACCAATTGTTGATGCTACGCAAACTGCAATTAAAGCATCTGTGGATACACCGGGATTACTGATGATTTCTGCAGGTAATTATAATGGTCGACTAGGTAAATCTTTCATTTATTTAGACCCAAGCAAACAGCCAGCAGAATAATCAATTCTAATTTATAATTTTAAAAAGCCGCATTACACAGCGGCTTTTTTTTGCATGATATTTCAACCTACACTATAGCCAAAATCTAAAGCATAATATTCTTATGACTAGAGAATTCAAAAAAACTTCCGGTGGCGCAACGCTTATGGATGGCACTATGGTTGCAAAATCAGTGGAATCAAATATAGCGAATGAACTTGCACGTCATACAAACACAAAGGTCACACTTGCAACTGTATTGATTGGCGATGACCCTGCAAGTAAATTATATGTCGGCATGAAAGAACGCAGAGCAGCAGCACTTGGAATACAATCAAAACATATAGAGCTTCGCGGTGACATTTCAATGCCGCAAGCGTGTGAGGAAATCATTAAGCTTGCACAAGACCCAGAAATACACGGCATTCTCATACAATTACCGCTTCCGGAACAATTAAACACACATGAAATTATCGATCTACTTCCACCTGAAAAAGATGTCGATGGGTTAAGTAAAATTAATTTGGGGAAATTATTACGAGGTACAGAATGTTTAGCGCCTTGCACACCATTAGGTGTGATGAGAATTCTTGAATACTACGATATTCCAACTTGCGGGAAACGCGCGGTTGTCGTAGGCCGTTCTACATTGGTTGGCCTTCCACAAGTTTTACTGCTTGCTCGCAAAGGCGTTGATGCCACAGTTACACTGGCGCATTCAAGAAGCGAGAATGTAGGCGAATTAACAAAAGATGCAGATATCGTTGTCACCGCAGCTGGAATTGCACACCTTGTAAAAAAACAACATATCAAACCGGGCGCCACTGTCATTGATGTTGGCGTTACGCGAACCGATGAAGGTATACGTGGTGATGTTGATTTTGATGAAGTGCAAGATATAGCGGGCGCAATTACACCAATGCCTGGTGGTACGGGCCCAATGACCGTAGCTTGCCTTCTCGAAAACACGCTGTATGCAGCAAAATTACAAAACGTTTTATAGCCGTAAATAGCGCTGCAATTGCTTTATATTCATAGCTCTACCCACCACGTAATATGCAAATTGCTTGAGCCACTATAGGGCTTATGGCAAGATGCTGAACTTTTCGTGCAACTCAGTTCCACGCAAAAATTACAGCTCCGACCACAATAAATACTGAATATTTAGCGGGGCTCATCAGTTTTAGTTTTTAACATTACTTAACAAGAAGGTTTGATTTATGCCTGGCCAAACGCTATCTAATCCTGGAAGAAATTATTTGTTCTGCCCTGGTCCAACCCACATTCCGCAAGCAGTTCAAAACGCCATGATTGTTCCCCAGGAAGATCACCGGGCACCAGACTTTCCTGAGCTTGTTAAGCCACTTTTAAGAGATGTTAAAAAAATATTTAAAACAACAAAAGGTACTTGCTTTTTATTTCCAGCAACGGGCACTGCCGGTTGGGAAATTGCGCTTACAAACACAATGTCGCCTGGCGACAAAATTTTAACCAGTCGCTTTGGACAGTTCAGTCATCTTTGGTATGACCTTGCAAGACGCATTGGTTTAGAAGTTGACCTAATAGAAACGCCATGGGGCCAAGGTGTACCGGTTGATAAATTTAAGAAAGTGCTTCAAGCAGATAAAAATCGTGACATCAAAGCTGTAGTTTGTTGCCATAATGAAACTGCAACTGGTGTAACTAGCGATATTGCAGCTGTAGGTAAAATGCTTAAACAAATTAAACACCCAGCGCTATTAATGGTGGATTGCGTGAGTTCAGTAGCAAGTATCGACTTTCGCATGGACCAATGGGGTGTGGATGTTGCAGTAAGTGGTTCTCAAAAAGGTTTCATGCTACCAGCTGGTATGGCAATTTTAGCTTTCAGCCCGCGTGCAATTAAAGCGCGTTTAAAAGCAAAATGTGCACGTTGCTTCTTGGACATACAGGATCATTTAAATACAAATAAAGATGGGTTTTTCCCATACACACCTTCTGTTCCGATGCTTCGTGGGTTACGCGCATCAATTGATTTGTTGTTGAAAGAAGGATTAGAAAATGTTTTCAAACGACACAACCGTTTAGCGGAAGGCGTACGTCGAGCCGTAAAAGCATGGGGATTAAAAACATGCGCAGTATCTCCAAAATGGAATTCAGATACCGTGACCGCAATAGTTGTCCCTGAAAACAAAAATGCTAACGAAGTGATTCACATTGCTTATCATAAATACAATATTTCATTAGGCGCTGGTCTGTCTCAAGTAGCCGGTAAGGTTTTCCGCATAGGTCATTTAGGCGATAATAATGAAGCACGCATGATGGCGGCTATAGGTGTGGTTGAAATGGCATTATTAGATGCTGGCATTAAAATTAAGCCTGGCAGTGGTGTAGCAGCTGCAGGTGAGTATTATCGTAAGACCGGTAAGAAAATTAAAAAATTTGCTGCACCAAAAGCCCCTAGAAAAAAAGCACCTGTAAAGAAAAAAGCTACAAAAAGAAAAACAAAAAAAAGTAGATAACAAATCGATATTAAATTGACCCAAAAAAAATATATTAAAAATAGAAGGTACAAATTATGAGTTTTACACAACCTACACCAGCAAGATCAAGAGTACAGCGATGTGAGCTCGCTGTTCCGGCATCCAATGTCAAAATGATTGAGAAATCAGCTGATTGTGATGCAGACTTCGTATTTTTGGATTTAGAAGATGCCGTAGCACCCGGTGATAAAGTACAAGCGCGCAAAAATGCAATCGAAGCTGTCAATGGTATCGACTGGGCAGGCAAAGGAAAAACCATTGTAGTGCGAATTAATGGTCTTGATACACATTTCATGTATCGAGATGTCATTGATCTTGTAGAACAGGCTGGTGAAAAGCTGGATACGATTTTTATTCCAAAAGCCGGAGACCCAGCAGACGTATACATGGTAGATGCACTACTCACACAAATTGAAGAAGCGAAAGGGTTTAAAAACAAAATTGCCATAGAAGCAATTATTGAAACTGCACTCGGCATGGCTAATGTAGAAAAAATTGCACAATCTAGCCCTCGCCTAGAAGCACTGCACTTTGGTGTAGCAGATTACTCTGCAAGTACGCGTGCACGTACAGTCAATATAGGCGGGTTAAATCCTGATTATCCCGGTGATCAGTGGCATTCTGCGATTTCACGCATGGTTGTCGCATGTCGTGCTTACGGCTTGCGCCCTATCGATGGTCCGTTTGGAGATATCAAAGATCCGGAAGGTTACATGCTTGCATGTCGTCGTGGCGCAGCATTAGGCATTGAAGGTAAGTGGGCGATCCACCCCTCACAAATCGAAATGGCGAATGAGGTGTTTTCACCGCCCGAAGAAGAAGTTGCTAAAGCGCATCGAATATTAGAAGAACTCGAAAAAGCAGCTAAAGAAGGCAAAGGCGCTGCAACATTAGACGGCAAAATGATTGATGCCGCTTCAGCAAAAATGGCCGAGAATGTGGTGCGTGCTGCAGAGGCCATCGCCGCAAAATCATAAGTTAGAATTTCCTAACATTTTTTGTTGTTTTTTAGTGCCCGCAATGCGGGCACTATTGATTTGATTCATAACGAACATTCATTCGATATAAATAATAATTGCTCATGAATTGAGCAATTACCCAACAAGAGGGTTTGTTCTTAGGGATCAGAATAGGCTATAAAAGTCGTTCGGTCTGACATAACGACATAGACCTACCTGGCGGAAACTAAGAACAAGCCAAAAATAAGAACGAATCATTTCTCGGGAGGGAATTTAAGTGGATATCCATGAGTATCAAGCAAAAGAAATATTATCCGAATGTGGTGTAGGCATCGCTCCGGGTGGACTAGCGTATAGCCCTGAACAAGCAGTTTATCGTGCTAAAGAAATTGGTGGATCTAAATGGGCCATAAAAGCACAAATTCACTCTGGTGCACGTGGCAAAGCAGGCGGCATCAAACTTTGCACTAACGACGAAGAAATTTGGAACGCGGCAGACGAATTACTCGGTAAGCGCTTGGTCACTCACCAAACAGGGCCTGGTGGCAAAGTGGTTTATCGACTTTATGTAGAACAAGCTACTGATATCGAAAAAGAATTGTATTTAGCTTTGGTGCTGGATCGCAACAAACAACGTGTCGTTTTCGTCACTTCAACAGAAGGTGGAATGGATATCGAAGAAGTCGCTGCTACTAAACCAGAAGCGATTCATCGATTAGAAGTTGAACCTGCAGTAGGTTTGCGTGACTTCCAAGCCCGCGAACTAGCATTTGCACTTGGCATTAAACCAGAACTTATGAGTCAAGCTGTTCGTTGTATAAAAGGTGCGTATCAAGCATTTGTTGACTATGACGCGACGATGGTTGAAATCAATCCTATGGTGGTTACTAAAGATGATCATGTGTTAGCGCTTGATGCAAAAATGGGCTTTGATGACAACGCAATGTTTCGACGCCCAAACATTGCGGAACTACGTGATAAGTCTCAAGAAGATCCACGCGAAACGGCTGCATCGGATCGCGGTTTGAGTTATGTCGGCCTGGATGGCGACATAGGTTGCATGATCAATGGTGCTGGTCTAGCAATGGCTACCATGGACATGATTAAACACAAAGGTGGCGAACCAGCCAACTTCCTGGATATCGGCGGTGGCGCATCTCCCGATCGAGTAACCAAAGCATTCAAACTTGTATTGGACGATGAAAATGTAAAAGCCATGTTAGTCAATATTTTCGCTGGTATTAACCGTTGCGACTGGATTGCTGAAGGTGTTGTTCAAGCATTTGAAAAATTAGATGTAAAAGTACCTGTCGTAGTTCGTCTTTCCGGAACCAACGTAGAAAAAGGTATGCAAATGCTTAAAGACAGTGGTCAACCGATAATTACGGCCGACACGCTTGCCGAAGCTGCAGAAAAAGCTGTAGCAGAACGTAATCGTGTAGTGAACGGATAAGCCAGGAATTTAGGAGATTTAAAAAATGACAATAATGATTGATGAAAATACTAAAGTCCTAGTGCAAGGCTTTACTGGAAAGATTGGAACTTTCCACGCTGAAGAAATGATGGAATACGGGACCAATGTTGTTGGCGGCGTAACACCAGGCAAAGGTGGTCAAAAGCATATGGACTTACCAGTATTCAACACCATGAAAGATGCAGTTGCAGAAACAGGTGCGGATGCAAGCATCGTTTTCGTCCCAGGTGCATTTGCAGCAGATGGTGTAATGGAAGCGGCTGACTCAGGTATTAAAACATGCGTATGCATTACGGATGGCATTCCTGCACAAGACATGATGCGTGTTAAACGTTATATGTTTCGTTACAAAAGAGAAGACCGCATGCGTCTAACGGGACCAAACTGCGCAGGAAGCATCAGTCCAGGAAAATGTTTACTTGGGATTATGCCTGGACACATTTATGAGCAAGGCAATGTTGGCATCGTGGCACGTTCGGGAACTCTGGGTTACGAAGGCGCTTCGCAGATGAAAGCTGAAGGCATTGGCATTAGCACCAGTATTGGAATTGGTGGTGACCCCATTAACGGTAGTTCACATAAAGATATTCTTGAATTATTTGAGGCCGACCCTGAAACAAAAGCTGTGCTCATGATTGGTGAGATTGGTGGGCCACAAGAAGCAGAAGCAGCCGAATACTTCAAAAATCATATGACCAAACCATTGGTTGCTTACATTGCGGGACTTACTGCACCTAAGGGGCGTCGAATGGGGCATGCTGGAGCAATTGTTTCTGGCAAAGGTGAAAGTGCTGCAGAAAAAGTTGAGATGCTTGAAGAAGCAGGTGTAGTTGTTGCACCAAACCCATCTGAACTTGGTTCTACCATGGCAAGAGTCATGAAAGATATTTCTTAATTTTAATTAAGAAAACATTTCGGAGTAATTGTAAATGAGTAAATTAAAAGTAATCGTCTCTCGCGCTTGGCCTGCTGAAGTTGAAGCTACGCTGAAAGAAAAATATGACGTGACGTTAAATGAAAATGATGTTGCGATGAGCAAAGACGAAATGAAGGCAGCCTTAGGTGAATGTGATGCATTCTTGCCTACGGTTACTGACCCTATTGATGCAGAGGTGCTAAGTGCTGAACCATTGCGCGCAAAGTTCATTGGTAACTTTGGTGTTGGTTTCAATCATATTGACTTAGACGCAGCTAAAGCACGTGGCTTAACAGTAACTAATACGCCTGAAGTGTTAACCGATTGCACTGCAGACATCGCGATGGCGTTGATGCTTACGGTTGCTCGCCGTACCAGTGAAGGTGAAAGAGAATTACGCTCTAAATCATGGGCAGGATGGCGCCCTACCCACTTACTAGCAACAAAAGTTACTGGTAAAACACTTGGCTTAGTTGGCATGGGTCGAATTGCTCAAGCTATGGCACAACGGGCCCATTTTGGATTTGGAATGAAAATAATATTTTCAGACCCGTATCCGCCTCCCGCAGACGTGATCAAGAAATTTAATGCGACACAAGTTGATACTGTAGACGAAGTATTAGCGCAGTCTGATTTTGTATCCATTCACTGTCCTGGTGGTAAAGATACCTATCATTTATTAAACAAGGATAGTCTCGCGAAGATGAAGTCGAGCGCATTTTTAATTAATTCTGCTCGCGGTGACGTAATCGACAATGATGCACTCATACATGCACTTAAAAACGGTATTATCGCCGGCGCTGGTTTGGATGTGTTTGAGGGCGAACCTGCATTAGACGAACGCTTCCTTGAACTTGAAAATGCGGTACTTCTACCCCATCTTGGTAGCGCTTCAACTGAGACTCGAATCGCAATGGGTAATCGCGTACTGGAGAATCTGGCTGCATTTGAAGCCGGCGATACTCCCAGAGACAAGCTCGTCTAGAAGACGGAATTTAGACGCATCTAAAGGTATTCTATGCCCATTCGGGCATACCAAATTGGCTAAATCAGCCCTATGATGAAGAGGTCCTAATTGGCCTCTTTCATTATGTGCAGCTTAAAAATATAAAACTAACCATCCTATGACAGACGAATCGCCACTCTCCTGGACTCAGCTCACCAAGGTTGCTACAGGTAGCACAATTATTAGCCCTGCTGCATCCTATGAAGACGAGTTGGTAGAAACACTTTTTGAGCAACTACTAAGTGTAATTCGCTCACGCCAGCCAAGTATTGAGCCTTATGTCACAGGCACTGAAGATATCCGCAATTGTGCCGGTGATAAAATTCTATATGTGCTGCAAACATATGGTATTTGGTTCCAACTACTCAGCATTGCCGAGCAAAATGCGATGGTGCAACAACGCCGTCAAATTGAAAAAGAATATCATCGTGACCGTGTCCCCGGCACCTTTGCTTATGCATTTTCAAGTGCGGCACAAAAAGGCATCAGCGCCGAAGAAATTCAAATATTATTAGATAAAAGTTATATTTGTCCGGTTATTACTGCGCACCCGACCGAAGCAAAACGTGTAACAGTACTAGAAGTACATCGACGAATTTATGTATTACTAAAACAATTAGAACTCAATCGCTGGACTCCAAGAGAACGAGAAGACCTAACCAATGAATTGCGCAATGAAATTGACCTACTTTGGTTAACTGGAGAAATTCGTTTAGAAAAACCAACCGTAACCCAAGAAGTCACATGGGGTTTGCACTTTTTTGATGAATCATTGTTTGACGGTGTGATGGAATTGTACGCAGAGCTTGATCGTGCTCTTGAACAAGCTTATCCGCATTATGAATTTAATGTGCCAGCAATTTTCCGATTTGGATCATGGATTGGTGGCGACCGTGACGGCAACCCAATGGTTACCCACAAGGTTACGGGTGCTGCTATTCAGACCAATGCAAAAGCATGTATTAAACGCTATCGTCAGAATATTTTTGAGTTAGGCGCAAAAATGAGTATCGCCAATCATTCAGTCGATGTCTCAGATCACTTTATGAAAGAACTGAACGATAGATTGGGCATGCTCGGTGAAGGTAAAACCTATTCCATGCGCAATCCTGGCGAAGTTTTTCGTCAATATTTGCGATATATGTTAACTAGGATTGATGCCACACTCGCAAATTTAAAAAACCCTAAAAAATCTAAACTCGCTTACCATCGTGCAGCTGATCTCTCTGCAGATCTTAAAGTACTTGAACAAGGATTAAACGAGGCCAAATGCGGAAACTTAAGTGACACCAATATCAGACCATTGCGGCATATGGTGGATACATTTGGTTTTAGAACCGTAAGTTTAGATCTGCGTGAGAATACAACAGTAATTAATAGTGTACTTGCTGAAATTTGGCAGGCACTACACCAGAAAACGCATCTCGATATCCCTGACACCACTTCAAACGAATGGAAAAACTGGATCATTGACCAGCTGATGCAACCACTACGTGTTGTGCCGCGTTTTGATAATTTATCTGAACAAGCGCAATCCACCTTGGCTATGATTGAGCAAGTTAAACATTTTCAACGCGTCTTAGATGAAAAAGCATTTGGTGTGTTTGTACTTAGCATGACTCAAAGTGCGACAGATATTCTGGGTGTGTATTTGCTGGCTAAGTATGTTGGCTTGTTTACCGACTCAGATGGCTTGGAAGCATGCCGTATTTTAGTCGTGCCATTACTTGAGACCATTGGTGATCTAGAAAATGGGCCGAATGTTTTAGAAGAACTTCTAGAGCATGCATTTGTGCGTCGCACAATCAAAAAGTTTGGTGGCTCGCAAGAAGTGATGGTGGGTTATTCGGATTCAAACAAAGATGGTGGCTTTCTCACCTCTAACTGGATCATCAGCAAAGCACAATCACGCATTCATGAAGCTGGTGAAAAACATAATATACCGATTTCATTCTTCCATGGTCGTGGCGGTTCAGTAAGTCGCGGTGGCGCGCCAAGTGGCCGCGCAATTGCAGCGCAGCCGGTTGGCACCATCGATGGAAGGATGCGTGTTACTGAGCAAGGAGAAGTTGTTTCGCATAAGTATGCAAACCGCGGATTTGCAGAGGAGCAAATGGAAATACTTGCTTCAAGTGTAATTACTCATTCACTTATGTCAGGCAAAGATCCTGCTTATCAAACGAACGCAGAATTGGATGAAGTATTAGAAGCACTATCAGGCACCGCTTATGTTACGTATCGCAAATTAATTGAGCACCCAGGATTAGTGGACTTCTACCAGCAAGCAAGCCCAGTTGAAGAACTTACATTGATGAAAATTGGCTCAAGACCTGCACGCCGCTTCGGTGCTGCAACATTGAATGATTTACGTGCCATTCCATGGGTGTTTGCCTGGACACAGAATCGACTGTTGGTTCCTGGTTGGTACGGAGTTGGAAGCGCGATGGAACAATTAATTAAAATTCGTGGTGAATTAGGCACTGATCTTCTCAATCAAATGTATGAGACACATTCTTTATTTAGACTTATTTTAGATGGTGCCGAAAAAACACTTTTATTAGTCGACATGGAAGTTGCAGAAAAATACTGTGAGTTAGTGACAAACGAAGATCACCGAAAAATAATATTTGTAGATATTATGACAGAATATAAACGATCAACAGAAATGATTTTAAAAATTACTGGCGAAGAACAATTGTGCGATCGCTTCCCTAATTTCAAACGCCACTTTTATCGCCGCTTGGAATCTCTAAACCAGGTAGGTATCGAGCAAGTTGAATTAGTAAAGAAATTCCGTAGTGATGACCCAGAAGCAACAGGTATTCAAAATGTTCTTGTTCCTCTATTGCTTTCGATAAACTGTGTAGCTGCAGGAATTGGAAGCACAGGTTAACCAAAAAATAAAAATTATGAAAAAACTTTTATATCATTTTGATACAGATACCATCCCCAGTGTGTTTGACTCTGTTGTTGCTTATGATGGTGGCGCAGATCATGTTACTCAACTAGGCGGGGTGAATGAAAATAATTGTTCTGGTTTAGTCGAAGGTGCTATATACACACGCGCACCAAAAGATAAAAAAAATACTGCAATTTTTGTTGGCGGAAGTGATTTATTTGCAGGGCAAAAACTTTTCCAGGCAATACTGGATCAGTTTTTTGCTAATTTCCGTGTATCTACCATGCTGGATAGCAATGGTTGCAACACCACATCCGCTGCAGGTGTTGCATTGTTGAACAAAGCTACAGATTTGCGAGGTAAAACTGCTGTTGTTCTCGCTGGTACCGGTCCTGTGGGACAACGTGCAGCCGTATTACTAGCCATTAGTGGCGCTAATGTTCGTCTCACTTCTCGCAAACAATCCCGCTCGGTTGAAGCCTGCGATGAGATGCGAGAACGATTTGGCGTAAAAATGACTCCCATGCAAGCAAGTGATGATGAATCTATTGCCAATGCATTAGATGGTGCACAAATCGTATTTGGTGCTGCAAAAGCTGGTATTCAACTATTGAATGCGCAACAGTGGCAAAATCATTCATCTTTAGAATTGATTGCCGACGTAGGTACTTCACAAACTCTAGGCTTTGAAGGAATTGATATCATGGACAAAGGCACCGAACGACATGGTAAACGTGTATTTGGTGGCATTGGCATTGGCGCACTCAAGCTGAAACTTCATCGCGCCTGTATAGCCAAGCTTTTTGAATCAAATGATATCGCAATGGATGCAGAGTCTATATACAAGCTTGCTCAGTCCATGGCTTAATGACAAATTTAAAGAGTACTCAAAATTCACCAAAAACTTTGGAGATGATAGAGCAGTTAATTGCTCTGCCTTCTGTCAGCAGTACGCAAGCCGAGCTCGATTCAAGCAACCAGGCGGTCATTAATCTTCTCGCTAATTGGCTCAATGATCTGGGTTTTAATTGCCAACTCATTCCAAGTGCTGAAGGAAAATTAAATCTAATTTCCTGGATCGGGCCAGATGGAGAAGAAGGTGATAATGGTTTAGTTTTATCAGGCCACACAGATACCGTTAACTTTGATCAAAGTGGTTGGAACACTGATCCATTTAAAGCAACCCAAGTAGATAATAAACTTTACGGCTTGGGCACAGCAGATATGAAATCTTTTCTTGCAATTGCGATTGCAGCCGCGAAAAATTTTAGCAATAAAAAATTAAATCAGCGCTTGACGATCGTTGCTACAGCAGATGAAGAGTCCACCATGCAAGGCGCAAAAACGCTTGCTGATATTGAACATAGGCTTGGTAAATATTGCATCATCGGCGAACCTACTGATCTGACACCCGTGAATCAGCACAAAGGCGTGTGTATGGAAGCAATTAAGCTTTTTGGCCAACCCGGTCATTCTAGCGATCCTGCTTTAGGCAACAATGCACTTGATGGAATGCGCCTGGTACTCAATACATTGCAAGAATTTAAACAGACGCTAGCAGAAAAATATATCAATCACGATTTTATCGTACCAGTACCAACATTAAATCTTGGCCATATTCATGGTGGTGATAACCCTAATAGAATTTGTGCAGATTGCGAATTACACATTGATATACGCCCACTACCAGGCATGCATCTTGGCTCAATTCGTGAAGAGTTACATGAGCGAGTAAAAACTATAACCCAACCCCTAGGGCTTCGCGTTGAATTTGAGGCATTGTTTGACGGTGTACCTGCATTTAAAACTGAACAAGATTCTAAAATTGTTCAACTTACTCAGCGTTTGAGCAATAAGAGCCCTAAGTCTGTAGCTTTTGGTACCGAAGCACCTTATTTTAATGCGATGGGAATGGAAACGGTTGTGTTGGGTCCAGGGTCAATCGATCAAGCACACCAACAAAATGAATATATATCATTGACTTCGATTGAGCCAACGATTGTGCTATTAGAAAATGCAATAAATGAAATTTGCTTAACTCAGTAATGGTAATTTACTGAATTATGCTGAAACACCATACTTGTTAACCATGCTTAACAATAAGTCCTCATCATAGGGCTTGGTCATATATTCTGTAACGCCAATTCGAATCGCTTCTTGTTTATGCTTATCCGTTGCGCGCGAGGTAATCATGATAATTGGCGTGTCTTTTGTTTCAGTATTGGAACGTAGATGATCTGTCAACTCCAAACCATTCATGCGCGGCATTTCAAGGTCGGTAATAATAATGGATGGCAGTTGTTGTTGAATTTTATCGATCGCTTCTACACCGTCTTTTGCAGTTAACACAACAAATCCTAAATCAGTCATAAATTGTGCAAGTGATTTACGTGTACTGATCGCATCCTCTACAATTAGTGCAACTTGATTATCATGCTCACTGGATTCTTTACGTATTTTTGTATGTCTATGAACAAGCTTCTTGTCCTTGATGTTGACGACATCCAAAAGATCAAGAACAGAAACTACACTTCCGTCACCAATAATTGTGGATCCAAGCAAACCCGTCATCTTAGGAATAAAACGACTAAATGGCTTTACAACAAACTCACGAGAATCGAGAATTTTATCCAACAAAATCGCATGATACTTTTCAAATTCATCTCTAATAATAAGTACAGCCTGACTGGGTTCCTCCAAAACGTTACTTTGCTCATTAAACAACAAGGCTTGCAAATCAAATATTGGATACTCATTTTGTTTGTATAAAAAATGTGGCTTGCCGTCAATTTCCGTCAACCCACCTGCACCAGGATGTAGAATTTCTTCAACACCTCGACTTGAAATTGCCAATGTATTATTTCCACAAGACACTAATAGCGCTTGAGTAGTATGCAAGGTCATTGGAATACTTAACTCTATTTTAGTACCCCATCCTTCTTTAGTGTCCATCGAAACTGAGCCCTTTAGATTTCGTACTTGGTCATAAACTACATCTAGACCAACTCCCCTTCCTGATAATTGCGAGACATTATCTTTAGTTGAAAATCCATGCTGTAAAATAAGCTTTAATGCATCTTCTTTTTCAAAAATTTGATCTTCTTGCAACAGACCCAAAGCCAATGCTTTGGATTTAATCTGATCAATATCCAAACCCCTCCCATCATCTTCACAACTAATATGGATGAGTTTATCTTTTTTATGAAAGCTCAATTTAATCGTGCCGTTTTCTGGTTTGTCTAAATCTAGCCGCTTTTCAGATGACTCAATGCCATGATCAACTGCATTTCGTAGGATATGCATCAATGGATCAACAAGCTGATTCAAAATATCACTATCTATATGTATATCTTCACCAGAAATTTCAAGCTGTGCTGATTTTTGCGAAAGTTTGTTTGCTTGTTTAACACTGCGCTTCAATCTTTGTACGATAGACTTCACCGGCACCATTCTAGTACGCAAAACGGCTTCTTGATTTTCTACTAATATGCGTCGCTGGGAAGAAGAAAGATTATCTAATTTTAATAGAGACTCTTCGATATTTAGTGCAAACTCATTTGAATCTGCTGATGCTTCGATTAACAAGTTTGCATAGGTATTGAGTTCATTAAACTGATCCATTTCTAATGGATCAAATTTATCATGCTTCTTGCTGGCTGAACTACGTGATGATATACCTCTAATTTCAATCAAGTGCTCCAATTCATTCACTAAATTTCGTATTTTATTGTTATTGATACGTAATTGTTTCGCGAAATTTTTTGAGCGCTGTATATATTCCTGAATCTGTCCATTTGAAATAATATTTTCGCCGGCCCGCTTAAGTAGATCATTCACCAAACTAGTTGATACACGGAGCGATTGTTCAATCTGTGCATCACTTTGCTTTTCACTGTGTTCACTGATTGTTGGTATTTCTTGAGTATCAAGCGTAACTTGCGTGTCTTGAGCTACTTGCGGAAATTCAATAATAGTTTCACTTTCAATTATTGATTCACTTGCTGAAGGAATGCCCTTCTCATCAATACGGTTTGCCCAATTCAATACTTCTTGTAATACATTTAACGTATCTGTAGGAGCCTCGCCCATGCCATGTAAAAACTCTGACATTTCTTCCAGACAGTCCGCCGCATCTTCAATTACACCATGCAATACTTGCGTAGGCTTCTCTCTCTCTTTAAGAAGCGCTTCTAAAATATCTTCCAAGTGATGCGTTAGCGTTGCTAACCCTTGAATACCAACCGTGTTTCCCGCACCTTTTAGCGTATGAGCAATACGTTTTGAAATTTCCAACTGTTCGAGATAATCATCATTTCTTAACTGCTGAACAGCCGAAGAAAACTCTGTTGTTTGTTCAGGCAGATCCTGTAATAAACTATCAAATAGTTCTTCAGGAATATCTTCCGGTTTCTTCAAACTTATATTTTCTTGAGTAGCTTCACGTATCCGTTCTGGTATTTGACTTGTGTCAATTTCTACTTTTGACTTATAAAATGCATCTTCAAAATATTTTTGCTCTACTGGCTTAAGCTGAACAGGCCAACAATCAAGATTCAAATAATCTAATGCTGCAAGAATATATTCTGATTCCTGTGGTGCAAATAAGTAAGCTTGAATAATATCCGGCCAGAGGAGTAATTCTTCTTTTAAGATTACCAACTGCTTGATATCAGTTTCTTGAATATGCAGAAATATACTCTTTAATTGATGGCAAAACTTTTTCAGACCTTGCAACCCGACCATATCTGATGCCGAAGCAATGCGATCGAGCTGGTCTATCTGTACTTCAATCTCGTCATTTAGTTCTGATTCATTATCACCAGAAGTCTCAATAATTTTATTTAAGCGTTCTGAATGAAATTCCTGAATTTCTGCGATTTCTGCATTAATTAGGTCTAAAAACTCTTGTTGCTCAGAGCTAATATCAGATTCAATCTCATATTCAAGTTCAACACTCGACTCAAAAGCTGCATCTTCATTATTTTCTCCTGCTTCTTCATCTTGCAGCTGCACTGAAATGATCGATTCAGTTTGATTTGAATGCGAACTTTCAAATACAGAGGGCCAATGAGAATCACTTAAAAATTCTACAAGACTATTAAACGCCTGCTCATCATCTCGATTAGTAATAAATTCAATTAGATAAATTGGCCAGGCACAAACTAGTTCTTGTTGGTGATCGGAAGTAGATGATTCATATAGTACGACAAGATTACGCTCAAAATGCTCTAATATATTAGTTAATGCTTTATCTTGATGACTTTCTGCATGATCTTTTAGCGTGTTTACAATTAAATCAAACTCAAGCAGCAGCTCAATAAACTTTTGCTTTTGATCAGCATATTCTTCAGACCAATCCTGAATTAGGTTATTCAAAGATTCTAATTGGTCAAGATAAAATTTTACAGATGTACTCATGATCTAACCATGCAGTGTCGATTGGTAAAAATGATGCTATGCAGTAGCTGCTTTTCCGTCGCTATCGCGTGGCTTTGAATCTTGTTCATTTAACACCTTTTCAATTTCTGGCACATCAATGTTATTTATTTCAAGGTTCTTATTCTTAGATTCAATCTCAGGCAGCTTAAAGGTGCGAATTGTTGCAAGTAATCGCTTTGAATACTTCACAAGATTATTTGTACTTGCGATCTGATTTTGTAAAAACTTATCTGTTTTTCTTGTGTTATGTACAATTTCTTTAGATTGCTCTACCAGCGCCAAACTAACATTGGCCTGATCTTTTGAGCTTTCGGTAATTCGCTCAACCGCTTTTACAAGACTCTCTGTAGATTGCTCTGTGAGTTTCATAGCGGAACCCGCCTGCTCAGCAAGTTTAGTACCATCTGCTACCTGGCTAATCGCTTTATTCATAGCAGTTACAGTATCGTTCGTTTCAGCACGGATATTATTTACCAGTGATCCAATTTCTGTGGTTGCTTCACGCGCACTTTCTGCAAGTCTTTGCACCTCATCTGCAACCACCGCAAATCCTCTTCCAGCCTCACCAGCTGACGCGGCATGCATACTCGCATTCAATGCAAGAATATGAGTTCTCTCTGCAATACTGTTAATTAAATTCACGATACCGGTAATTTCTTGCGAACGTTCACCTAAGCGTTTAATTCTCTTCTCTGTCTCACGTATCGTATCTCGAATACTATTAATACCCTCGATTGAACGGTTCACAGCATTTTGTGCATTGTGCGTATTCAGCAATGCGTTATCAGCTCTTGAACTTGCGTCAACCGCATCTGTTGAAATTTTATTCATCGCATTAGACGATCTATTTAACTCATTCACTGTTCGCTCAACTTGACCTCGCTCGCGTTCCGCAACAGACATCACTAAGTTAGATTGTTTTTGCACCAGCTTTGATACGCTTGCAACATAAAGCGATACGCTTTTCACATCATTAAGTGCATTTGCGGTTTCTTTGGTCAGCAAGTTAAGTGAATCACCTACAGCCCCGGTAACATCTTCAAATACAGGCACTTTAACTGTGAAGTCTTTCTGACCCAATTGTGCAACTGCTTTAATTAATTCAATTACAGAATCATTAAGTTGCTCTTTTTCTTGCTCTGAAACTGAAAGTTGCGCTACTTTTTCATCGAGTAATTTATCAAACGATGTAGATAATTCCCCCCGGAGAGCTCGGGTGGGGGGCACGAGCCGGATTGAGCGGTTGACGACGGAACAGGCGCTTGGTTGGGGGTTGGGGGTGCGACTGCGTCAGAGGCCACCTTGGGACGGC
>JBCCEI010000006.1:0-35022 GCA_039030355.1 Pseudomonadota bacterium
CCCTTTTAAAATCATCCTTACGAATATTAACATGGAGTGATTGCTCAACTGCATTCATCAATTCTTGATGATTTTTTCGTTGTTCGGGTTTGATGATTTCAAAAATTTTATGAACTATTGTTCCGTAATTTGCTAAGACATCATCTTGGGTCTGTATCTGAGTTTTAGAACTCCTGTCATCTTCTGCTGCATAAGGTTTGCTTAGATCAATATCCTTAAATGAATGAGTATGCTTTGGAGGTATAGTTAGTGCGTCGATTTCTGGTTGAGCACCAAAACTACTTTTCCATATTTCATGTTTACATTTATCATCTAATGAGTTTGTGATGATCGAATGCCATGAATATTTATCATAATTCTGCGATGCAGAGCCACTAATGTATAAAAACTGTTTTGCACGCGTTAAGGCTACATATAACAAATTGAGCTCTTCAATTTGCTCTTTATTTTCTTGCAGTTCAATAATTTTATGTGTGTCGCGATCAACATCGCGTTTTTTTCCTAGAATAAAAAATTGTTCTGGTCTGTCTGCGTGTGATGGCCAGTTAATCACTGTCTGATAAGCACGTGTTTTAGCTTTTTGAGGGCCGCTATCAACTAAAAACACAACGGGTGATTCCAATCCTTTCGCTGAATGAATTGTCATAATCCGTACAGCATCATAATTACTTTTTTGCAAACTGCTTGCCAATATGCTGCTTGCATTTGGCTTTTCAAGCGCATTCAAGAAAGATTGAACGCTTGAATATCTTCCCGCATCAATATCCAGGCTAAGTTGAAGTAAAGATATTAGATTCTCCTGAACTTCTATGGCGTAGTCGTCACGAAGATTATTATCACTAGAGATGCTTGCAACATAGCGTTGCAAAATATTGGTTTGAAAGTAAATTTGATCCAATAAGTCATGCACCGGTAAGGTATTGGTTAGGTTGCGCCAATGCTGTAGTTGTTCAAAAGCTTGTTTGGCTCGGTCTGCCTTAGATGTTTGAGCATAGGACTCCAGTTTTTCATGCCAAGTCGTTTCTTTTTGAATGGAAATTTGCATTAGATCATCATTGCTCATGCCGTATAGTGGGGAGCGCAATACTTGTGCAAGTGCTAGATCATTGTGACTTTGAGTCAAGTAAGTCAGTAACGCCAATACATCTTGTACTTCAAGAGAATTTAGGAATTCTTTATCATAAGTGCTGCTAAGAGGAATATTTTGCTCGCGCAATGCGGCTTCAAGTGGCGCTAAATGGGTGCGGCTACGTGCAAGTATCATTATGTCGCTGTATTGCAACGCTCTTGGTCCAGAGTCTATAGCTACTCTTGTGCCGTCATTCATTAAGGTTGATATTTTGTCAGCAATTTTTTGGCTTTCAAGATAGTGGCAGTCATTTTCAATATTGATTGCTGCTTCAAGCATTGGATTGCGAAAATATTGTTCTTGTGATGTTTCACAATTCAACATCTCAGGTGTAATTAACGGTAGTACTTCAACCTCACCCCATAATTCAGATTGAATGGCAAAATGTGGATTGAATTTGCTTAGTTCTATATCTTGTTGGGAAAAAACTTGATTCACAAAATTGATTATTGCTGGTGAAGAGCGATAAGAGTCATCCGTTTCAAGCAAATCAGCATTTAAGTATTCTTTTGCCCATTCGGCAGCCTTACGTTGTAATTCAGAATTGGCGCGCCTAAATCCATATATAGATTGTTTTGCATCACCAACAAGAAATAAACTTCTATGATTGTCATGTGAGCCCGTTGCAAGTTCATTTAAAAGTGGCGAAATCAACTTCCACTGTGTGGGATTTGTATCTTGAAATTCATCTATTAAGATATGTTGAATGCGTTGATCTAATTTATATTGCACCCATGTAGCGCTTTCGTGTTGATTGAGTAATAGGTAGGTGTACCATTCAAGATCGTCAAAATCTAAACAATGTTGTTTAAACTTTATCTCTTGATAAATTTCGATGAGACGAAATCCTGCGTAGTACCATGCTTGATTGAAGGCAAATAATGTCTGTTTTTTATGGTAATCGATATATTCTTCCAGTTGTTCACAAATTACATTATTAATTGATAAGAGCTGCTGCATATTCTTTGCGCCTAAACTCTTTTCTAGTGCTTTACTTGGTTTGATTTCACGTCTATCCATTGTGCTTTTGAAATAGACTGGAAATATGGTCTCAAATTTATACTTATTGAGCTCAGTATTTTCTAAAAATACTGTAAGTTTCTCGCAATATTCCTGAAAGGTTTTCGTTTGATGTGCTGAGAGCAAATCATACGATTCACGAATCATTGGGATGATATCTGTAACGAAGGACTCCTCGTCAAATTTTCGTGAAAACAAAATTGAATCTAACTGTTGCTCAGCGTAAATAACCGGATCGTTTTTCTGCTCAGTAAAGCTTAGCCAATCGCTTCTGGAATTGATAAAGGTATCTAGAATTAAGTGAACATTGTGTACGCTATTGCAGTGCTGTAATAACTTAAAAAGCGCTTGGCTCAACTTGCCGTCATCTTCGGATTGAGCCTGTTTAAATAATTGTTTGCGTGCTTCACGTTTTAAGTCATCTGTGCTTTCAACAACACGAAAACCAGCAGGAACTCCGGCATGAATTGCAAATCTTTTAAGAATGTCTTGGCAAAATGCGTGAAAAGTTGTAATGCGTATTTCTTGCTCAGAAAATAATAATTCTTCATATAACTTCCTGGCTTTTGCTATGCTTGTATCATCATATGGATGAGACAGTGCTTGCAATATACTTTTTAACTGTGAATCACTCGCAGCTGCCCACTCTGCAAGCACATTCATCAGACGTGATAGCATTTCAGCTGCCGCTTTACGTGTGAAGGTTATAGCCAGAATGTGGGCAGGAGCTACACCAATTAGCAATAATTTTAAAATTCGATGTACCAGCAAATAGGTTTTGCCACTTCCAGCAGACGCGAAAACCGTAATATTTGCAAAAGGGTCGGTTGCGCGTTTAGTCTTGTTTGCCGAATCAGAATGTTGCTTTGCCATGTAGTTAGCATACTGGCGTGTTTAGGTTCCTACAAATTATATGTTTTTTAAATCAGGATAGTTGATGGCAGGAAAATACGATGCTTCAGATATAGAAGTCCTAAGCGGACTTGATCCGGTGCGCAAGCGCCCAGGTATGTATACCGACGTAACACGCCCCAATCATTTGGCGCATGAAGTGATTGATAATAGTGTCGATGAAGCCATATCTGGCCATGCAAAGAGTATTGATGTAAAGCTTTATAAAGACGGTTCTTTAGAAGTTGCTGACGATGGTCGCGGCATGCCTGTTGATAAACACCCTAAACTAAAATTACCAGGTGTAGAAGTCATTCTTAGCACATTGCATGCTGGTGGTAAATTTTCAAATAAAAATTATGCCTTCTCCGGCGGTTTGCATGGCGTAGGTGTGTCTGTTGTAAATGCATTGTCAAAAAACTTAGAAATTTGGGTGCGCCGTGGTGGTAAAGAATACAACATGGCCTTCAAAGGTGGTAAGAAGCGTTCCAAGCTTGAGGTGGTTGGTAGTGTGGGGCAACGAAATACAGGTACGACAATTCGTTTCTGGCCCGATGCGAAATACTTTGAGAGCGATAAGTTTTCGGTGTCGAAGTTATTGCACATGATGCGCGCTAAAGCAATATTGTGTCCGGGTTTAGCGATCACATTTGATGATCAGGTAAATAAGAAAAAATATGAATGGGTTTTTGAAGATGGTCTCAAAGATTATTTATTAGAGTCAGTTGAGGGGCTTGAACATATTCCTCAAGATGCATTTTGCGAACATTTTGAAGGTGAACAAGAAACTGTCGAGTGGGCAATTACTTGGTTATTGGAAGATGGGGAAGGGCTTAAAGAAAGTTATGTAAATTTGGTGCCCACTGCACAAGGTGGTACACATGTTTCCGGTCTGCGCACTGGTTTAACAGAGGTGTTACGTGAATTTTGCGAGTTTCGCAAACTGTTACCACGCGGAGTAAAGCTGACCCCAGATGATGTATGGGAAAAATTAAGTTATGTGCTTTCGGTTAAAATTAAAGATCCACAGTTTGCAGGGCAAACCAAAGAGAGACTCAGTTCACGCGAAACAGCTGTCTTTGTTGCGGGTGTCGCTAAAGATTCATTTGGACATTGGTTAAATCAAAATGCGGAATCTGGGGAGCAAATTGCACAACTTGCAATCAGTAATGCCGAGTCTCGATTGCGTAAAAGTAAAAAAGTTGTACGCAAGAAAATTGCTAGCGGTCCGGCATTACCGGGAAAGCTGGCCGATTGCACCTCTGAGGATCTTTCGCGAACAGAGCTATTTTTAGTTGAGGGTGATTCAGCTGGAGGCTCGGCAAAACAGGCGCGCGATCGTGTTTATCAAGCGATCATGCCGTTACGCGGGAAAATTTTAAACACATGGGAGGTTTCATCCGAGCAAGTATTAGGCTCCCAAGAAGTTCATGATATTTCTGTCGCGATTGGAATTGAACCGGGTAGTTCAGACTTATCAGGTCTACGCTATGGAAAAATATGCATCCTTGCCGATGCAGATTCAGATGGTTTACATATTGCGACTTTGTTATGTGCGCTGTTCTTGCAACATTTTCAATCTTTGGTGGAAGCAGGGCATGTGTATATGGCGATGCCACCTTTGTATCGTATCGACGTAGGTAAAGAAAAATTTTATGTATTGGATGATGAAGAGCAACGTGGTGTGTTGGATCAAATTAAAGCTGAAAAGAAAACCGGTAAGGTAACTATTACGCGCTTTAAGGGATTGGGTGAAATGAATCCGATGCAGCTGCGTGAGTCTACAATGGCAGTGGATACACGACGCCTTGTGCAGCTTTCACTCACAGAGCAAAAAAAGACTTTTAAAGTGATCGATATGTTGCTTGCTAAAAAGCGTGCAGCAGATAGAAAAGTATGGCTGGAGAAGAAAGGCAACTTAGTTAGTGTTAGTTAAAACTATTTATGAGTGACAATCTAGAAATGGACTTTGAACAGTCTGAAAAACTTCCAATTCAAGAGTTTGCAGAAAAAGCGTATTTGGAATATTCCATGTACGTTATTCTTGATCGCGCTTTACCGAATATTGGTGATGGATTAAAACCAGTACAGCGCAGAATTATTTATTCCATGTCTGAGCTTGGACTATCTGCGGCATCTAAACACAAAAAATCAGCACGAACCGTAGGTGATGTGATTGGTAAATATCATCCACATGGAGATAGCGCCTGTTATGAAGCTATGGTGCTCATGGCGCAATCATTTTCATATCGTTATCCACTTATTGATGGGCAGGGGAACTGGGGGTCTACGGATGATCCGAAGTCTTTTGCGGCAATGCGTTATACAGAATCTCGTTTAACCAAATATGCAAAAGCATTGTTGCAGGAGCTTGATCAAGGTACTGCCGAGTGGATTCCTAATTTTGACGGTACCTTAAAGGAACCTTGCGTGTTGCCAGCGCGATTACCAAATGTCTTACTAAATGGCGGTATGGGGATTGCGGTGGGTATGTCTACGGATATTCCACCACATAATTTAAATGAAGTGGTCAATGCGTGTATTCACTTAATAGACAACCCAAAAGCGACGATTACGGATCTTTGCAAACATGTTAAAGGTCCTGATTACCCTACAGGTGCCGAAATAATCTCTGATCCAAAAGAAATTAAAGAAATTTACACTTCAGGTACTGGTTCCATTCGTATGCGTGCGGTATATCAAAAAGAAGATTCCGATATTGTCATCACCGCATTACCGCACCAAGTATCTGGTGCAAAAGTGTTGGAGCAGATTGCACAACAAATGCAGGCGAAGAAATTACCCATGGTACAAGACTTGCGTGACGAGTCAGATCATGAAAATCCAATTCGAATTGTGATTACTCCACGCAGCAATCGCATAAATATAGATGATCTAATGTCACATATTTTTGCAACCACTGATTTAGAAAAAAATTATCGTGTGAATTTAAATGTCATCGGTATCGATGGTCGACCACAGGTTAAAAATTTACGTGATCTATTAAAAGAATGGCTTGAGTTCAGAAAAGATACGGTTAAGAAGAGATTGCAGTGGCGCCTAGATAAGGTAGCCAAGCGCTTACATGAGTTGAAGGGTTTGCTGATTGCTTATCTTAATATAGATGAAGTGATCAAAATTATTCGCAATGAAGATGATCCTAAATCGAAATTAATTAAAAAATTTAAGCTTAGTGATGAGCAAGCTGAATATATTTTAAATTTACGCTTGCGTAACTTGGCGAAAATTGAAGAAGTTAAAATAAAGGCTGAGCAGAAAGAGCTCACAGCAGAGCGAAAAGCACTCGAGCAGACCATTAAGTCAAGTGCACGTTTAAAAACGCTGATAAAGAAAGAATTAAAGGCAGATATAGAAGAGTTTGGTGATGAGCGACGTTCTAATCTAGTCAAACGCGAGGCCGCAACAGCGATAGATGAATCTAAATTGGTGCCATCAGAAGCAATAACGGTTGTGTTGTCTCAAAAAGGTTGGGTGCGTGCTGCAAAAGGTACAGAAGTGGATGCGCGTGCGTTAAATTATAAATCTGGTGATGCATACCAGGCGCATGCTTTTGGAAAATCTAATCAACAAACAATGTTTTTAGATTCACGCGGCAGAAGTTATGCCATCCCTGCGCACACACTGCCATCAGCACGTGGGCAGGGTGAGCCATTAAGTGGCAAATTGAAACCCGCCGATGGAGCACAATTTGTTGGTGTCATGATGGGAGAGCCTGATGATTATTATTTACTTACAAGTAGTGCGGGATATGGATTTGTGGGCAAGCTTGAAGATATGTTCACCCGTAACCGTGCTGGTAAAGCGATGCTCTCTGTACCTAAAGGTGCGCAAGCGTTAGCACCTGTTCGTGTGCGTGATATTGAAGATGACTGGATCATTTCAATTGGTTCACAAGGTAATATGCTGGTCATTCCACTAAATGAAATTCCTGCTTTACCAAAAGGTAAAGGTAATAAGATCATTAATATACCAAGTAAGAAAGTGGTCAGTGGTGAAGAATGTATGCGTGCTATTGCTTTAGTGCAAGATGGCGAGGCCATTACTCTTCACTGTGGTAAACGAACCAAGAAAATGAAAGGTGACGAAATTGACACTTTTGAGGGGGAGCGTGGTCAAAGAGGTTTGAAGTTATCGCAAGGGTACCGGAACGTCGACTTTATAGTAGTGCACATGTTAGATGATGAGGAATGATTTTCTTAATACTTAAACAAACTGTAGCTGCCAGCGGTTATAATTGTGATCGCATTAATGCTAATTTGGAAACGTAACAAATAAGAGGAATATATTGATGGGCACAAGAATTTTTCTATTAATCGCAACCAACTTTGCCATTATTGTTGTATTGGGAATTGCAGCGCAAATCTTTGGGTTGGACGAAATCATGGCTCAAAATGGTATGTCGGGTCAGCTGACAGGGTTGTTCATCATGTCTGCACTGATTGGATTTGTGGGGTCATTTATATCGTTAGCCATCTCTAAATGGATGGCAAAGAGAACCATGGGCTTGCAAATGATCGAGCAACCCGCAAATGAAACTGAACAATGGTTGGTAGACACAGTGCGCCGTCAGGCGGAACAAGCCAATATCGGTATGCCAGAGGTAGCGATATTTGATACTCCAGAAGTAAATGCTTTTGCCACAGGCATGCGTCGCAATAATGCCCTTGTTGCTGTGAGCACAGGTTTGTTAAATGCCATGACACGTGATGAAGCGGAAGCAGTGATGGCGCATGAAGTCAGTCATGTTGCAAATGGCGATATGATCACCATGGGGCTGATCCAAGGCGTGTTAAATACATTTGTTATTTTCTTGTCTCGTATTGTAGGGATCATCGTTGACAAAGCTATTTTCAAATCTCGAAGTGGATTTGGGCCGGGTTACTATATCGTCAGCATTGTGGCGCAAATTATTTTAGGAATATTGGCAAGCATGATTGCAAGCTGGTATTCGCGTCGTCGAGAGTTTCGAGCAGATGCAGGTGGTGCTGATTTAGCTGGTCGCGAAAAAATGGCAGCTGCATTGGAGCGTTTAAAAGCTCAACATGAGCCACAAGAATTGCCAGGCCAACTGGCAGCTTTTGGAATTTCAGGAGGAATAAAAGCGGGCCTGATGAAATTGCTCAGTACTCATCCTCCACTTGAAGACCGTATTGCGGCCTTAAGGGAGGGTTAGCTTAAAGCGAGAAATCGTAGTTTGGCTGTTCAGCCGGAGGTTGCAAGAAATTACCCTGCGTGTAATTGATTCCCAGGCTCCAGAGGATCGATAAGGTATCTGCGTCCTCAATAAATTGGGCAATAACTTTTGTACCCATTGGTTTAAGTGCTTCTGCTATTTCACGGATAGCATTTTGATTATCTTGGTTATCACTAACGCCTGACATCAAACTATGACAAATTTTCACATAATTTGCAGGGATCGCTTTTAGAATTTTCGCTGGGTTGTCGCCGGCTCCAAATGCGTCAATCGCGATTTCTGTTTTCATTGATTGTAAAGCAGTTACTAAATTTTTTGATTCTTTAAAGTGGGAAATTAGAACCGCTTCTTTGATTTCGAAGCAGACAAAGTTTGGTGATATGTTGTTGCTGTTAAACTGTTCACTTATCCATTTTGGAAGATCTTTGTCTAAAATAGAGTTAGAGCTCAATTTAATAAATAAACGCATATCTGCGCCTTTATTTCTAAGCTCTGAGAGTTTTTTCAGTGCATTTAAAATAATCCAGCGATCTAACATTTTGCCAAAGCCAGTTCGTTCGATACGAGACACGAATTCACTTGCAGGCACTAGTTCGTTATTTTTGTTGTGCAAGGCAGTATAAATTTGGTAACGCTCACCGGGTTCACCGTGCAAGCTAATAATGGGCTGATATAGTAATGCTAATCGATTTTCTTTTACCGCTTCACGAAGTTTTAACGTCCAGCGCTCGTCTTTCTCTTGTTCACCCATTTGTGCGTCATTGGGTTTAAATATAGCAATTTCATTTGTGTCGCCTTCCCATGCTTTGTCACAGCATTCTTTAGCTTTATTTAATACTTCTGATACATCTGTTGAAAATTGATCAATTTTTACTGCACCTACCGCTGGCTTGATAGAAATATAATCACTGCCTGAAGTGGTCATGAGCTCGCCAAGTTCTTTGACAACTTTATCTCCAAATGCTTTGAGCTGCTTCGTTTCAATATTTGTTGTTAACACACCAAAAGATTCTTCAGTGAGCTTGGAAAGTGTTTCACCGTTCTGACAACACTTGCGTAGGGTGCTTGCCACATTACCGCTTACTTTGTCGATAGCAGAAATTCCAAATTTATCTTTTATATCATTGAAGTTTGCAATATCTATCTGAACAAAAGCCTGAGTAACTTTGCCTTGTTTTGCGTCATTTACAGCCGCATCGAGTTGATCCATTATGGACCGACGATGATAAAAGCCAGTATGAACATCGCGTTCGCTCAAGTAGCTCAACTGTTCTTCTAATTCTTTTGTATCACCTCCACCCTCAGCGCTTTGAATGACAATCTGGATGCATTCTTCACCTGAAAGACTTACGGCATTATAACTAAATTTCGCTGCAAATGATTCATCGTTGTTATTCTTAAACTTAAGACTATCTTCTCCAGCTTCTTTTGCTTTAGATATTTTTTTCAGCAAGGTCTTCATTTTACTTTGGTCATCTGGATCGACTAATTCCATAATCGACAAACCATATAACTCATCAGCATCTTTGTAGCCAAACTTTTCTAAATATTTATCGTTTGCATACGTATGCATGCCTTCATGAATATAACAGATTGCATCACGAGAACTTTCCATAAGTTTTTTGCAGCGTGTTTCAAGTTCATCACAGTTGGCGGCAAGGCCTTTAAGTTCTTCTATATGAAATTGTGTTTTTGCAGTGTTGTTAATGACTAGCTGAAGATGTTCCGCATCATTCTTGTTGACTAAACTTGTAGCACCTTTTTGCATATAGGTGACAGGGCTAACTTCGGTTGTTTTTGTAAGAGCAATAATAGGAATTTCTGGCGCGCGACCATTGATGGTGGAAACGGTTTGTTCCAAAGTCACTTCATTATCTTCAATAGCATGAAGTACGATGTGAGGCTGAGCTTCGCTAAGAAGAGAAGTTAAGTCGTCAGCATCTTGTGCAATTCGCGAGCGCACAGCTATCCCTGATGTTTTGATGGAGCTCACCATTTCTTCCACATCGTTAGGACTGCTGTCAACGAAGATGAGTTGCAGCGGCTGATTCATAATTGCTTGACTATTCCGTAGTTTAGGTGATTTTTGATATCAAATGACATTTTGGCTACTGGTGCTGGCTATGCAATAGGCATACGACAATGCCTTTATTTACACTTCTGAACGGTAATTTGAGCCTCAAAAAGGGGTAAATTACTTGATAATTCAGGTACTTCAAGAACTTAACCATGTTGCTTCATTTCATCTCCGCCTGGCATTGAAGGCATCTCGCTGAAGCCAAATCTGTTAAACGAGATAGTTTTCTCCACTAGACCCTGTAACACTATATTTTGTGTTCTGTTGCCATTTCCTAAAACTAATCCATCGCCAGATGAAGCTGCATAAGGCGGTGTAATAATGGTTTTATGAGTTCCGTGCTTAGATTCTTCTGTGATGAGTAAAACCTGTTCAAATTCGACATGTTTTTCATAATCATGATGTGAGTCTAGTACCTTAAGCACATCTACAGACCCATGTATGATTTCTATACCCATCTTAACGCCTTGCTCGGTAAGCGACTGCATCCAGCGAATAACGCCTAAGCGCCATTTGTCATTGGTTTTATCTTCAAGTCGCAGCAATATAATGTCACCTACTTGAGATTGATAATCTGAAGTATTGGAAGAAGTCAGACAGTATCCTCCTTTGCTTGCATTGCTAATATCCCAGGTTTGGATCACAGGATTAAGTGATACATCTTTGTTGATTATTTTTGATTCAGATGTTTTTTGTTTTATAGGTTCATTTGTTTCAGCATTTTTATCAGCTATTACATTTCCTTTGCTAATCCAATCCCATGCATTTGCACTTGAAACTTCATAGTTGTTTTCATCTTCATGAGAATTAAGGTTCGTAAATCGTGAATTTTGTTGATTTTCAATAGGCATGAGCTCTAGGTTGGTATTTCTAATTTTATCTGACTCTACTTCTGTATAAACATTTCCAGAATATAAAATTTCAATTGCATCGCGTAAACCGATCACAATATGTAATCTACCTTTAGGTGGAACAGCACGTTTAGATGCACGAACAGGTTTGCTGGCTAATTTTTTTAGCAAGCGGCTTGCTAGAGAAATGCTAAGGCCATCTGAATTTTTTGCAGCATCAGTTTCAGTTTTACAATTCTCCTTAAGTTCATTAATTAATGCTGTGGCATTGATGTAACGATTCTTTGAAGATATTGGAACTTCATCCTCAGGAATTAAGCGAACAGGTTTTCTAAGTGCTAGATTGATATAAAATGTATATTCATCTTTTTCAGAATAAGTATCTGATAGTGTTGCAAGTTGAATTGACTTGTCTAAGTGCGCTGAAATCTTCTCAGCTTCTCCATGCCCATATGTATGCAAGTTTGCAAGTGAGAGTAAACAAGCGTGAGTAAATATCGCGCGTGGAGTAGACTTTGTGTGTTCACCATCAATTGTATTCTTAAGTGGTATTTCAGTTAAATTAAAATGTTCTGCAATACCATATAGCTGGCATAAGTCATTCCAGTAACTTTGTGGTGGTTCAGAATAAACTTGAGCCAAGGTGATGTACTGTTCCAATTGATAATACATTGCGTAATGTACGCACGTGACTAATTTTTTATTGCTTAAATGACTATCACGATTGATCGTCTCTTGTATGACAATCTTATAAGCAACTGCTAACTCGTTGAGAATATTTTGCTGCAGTTTTAAAACTTCCGTAGCTTTCTTTGAAAGTGGAAACGGTTGGGCAAGTAAATATTTACGTTGTTGTTTTAGAAAGTCGTATGCAACAGGGCGCATAATTTCTATTGCAGCAAGCCTTTGTTTGGTTGAGTGTGCTTGCCTATTCGAACGTTTTAAGCCATCGTAAAATTGTTTTACTGCCATATCTTGGTCTACATAAGGAAGATTTTTAATCCACTTACGTAAATCACGTGGTAATAATGAAAATTTATTCTCTGCCAAAGGGTCCTGGTTCGGCATGGAGATGTGTGTGTCGAGAAGCATAATTCCTTACGTAAACAATGATTTAAAGAGTGCTTAAGAACATAAAAATGTTCCTGTTAAGTGTATAGATATACATGCCTTAGCAGGGCAAATCAGGCTGCGACTTGTCTATAAATCCAGTGGGTTTGTCAGGAAGGTTGGCATTAAAATGTATATCGCAAGGATAAATGTGATCGTGTTGGCAAAAAAATTCCTAGTTAATTACAGGGATATTAGGTGCTTGAAAATCGATCGTGCGCTTTGATGTTTCTCCTGGAATCTCTTTAACTAATTTCGGTACTAAGTATCCTGGGAGTCGTTTGGCTACCTTACGCATCAACAAACGGGCTTCGTTTTCTGGTACATCGAAGTGTGCTGCCCCCGCTACTTTGTCGAGTAAATGTAAATAATAGGGCATTATGTTTGCATTTAAGAGTTTCTTGCTTAAATTTTCTAAACTTTTGGTGTCTGCATTAATTGTTCTTAGCAGAACACTTTGATTGAGCAGCATACAATTTAGTTCTACAAGCAAATTAAGTTTATTTTGTAGCTCATGATTGATTTCCTGCGCATGATTGATATGTAACACCATTACTAATTTCAGCCGTGTGTTTTTAATCCAAGCTAATAATGAACTGTTAATTCGGTTAGGTATTACGACTGGAAGGCGTGTATGGACACGCAGTGTTGTAATATGCTGAATGGTTTCTAATTTTTTAACCAGTTCTTCAAGCTTTTGATCACTTAACGTTAAAGGGTCACCGCCACTAAGGATGATTTCGTTTATACTTTTATCATTTTTAAGTTCTTCAATCGCTTGTATCCATGAGTCTTTTCTAGGGTTTTGTTCCGAGTATGGAAAGTGGCGACGAAAACAATATCGGCAATGAATCGCGCAGCAACTGCTTGTAATTAATAAAGCGCGACCATGATATTTTTGTAATAAACCAGAAGATTTAACACTTCTTAAATCACCAACCGGGTCTTTTATAAAACCAGCAATCTCTTGTTGTTCTAATTGATTGGGTAGAACTTGGAGTAAAAGTGGGTCTGTGGGGTTGGACTTCTGCATACGTTTTACATAGCTGTGCGGCACACGTAGTGGGAAAGTTTGATAACGCGAGCGGTCGACGGGTAAATCATTAATATCCAATTCAAGTTCATCACAAAGCGTTTCAAGATTACTGATCGCATTTTTATATTCAATCTGCCATGCAGATTGTGCAGTATTTTCTATTGCTGAATGTTGATGATCTCGTGTTAAGCTATATATATTCGTTGAACTCATAATTTTCACTTCTACTTATTAAAAATATTTCAAAAGACTATGGCAAGTTACAATACTAATGAATTTCGCTCAGGCTTAAAGCTAATTTTAGATGGTGATCCATACACCATTGTTGAAAATGAATTTGTAAAACCAGGTAAGGGCCAAGCTTTTAATCGTGTAAAAGTGCGAAACCTAAAAACTGGGCGCGTTGTAGATAAAACCTTTAAATCGGGTGAATCTATAGAAGCAGCTGATGTAATGGATACAGATATGCAGTATTTGTATAACGATGGTGAAGAATGGCACTTTATGGAGCCAAAATCTTATGAACAATTCGCAATATCTAAGTCTGCAATTGGCGAAGCCTCACAGTGGTTAAAAGGGCAAGAAGATTGTGTCGTAACGCTTTTAGACGGGCAGCCATTGTCCGTTTCCGTGCCCAACTTTGTTGAATTGCAGATTTCACAAACAGATCCAGGTGTACGCGGGGATACTGCGCAAGGCGGTACTAAACCGGCAACTTTGGAAACTGGTGCGGTGGTAAAAGTGCCATTATTTGTTGAGGAAGGTGAGGTGCTTCGTATAGATACTCGCACAGGTGAATATGTCTCACGTGTAAAAGATTAATACTGATTATATTCGGTTTTGAGATAGTTATAGAGACTTTGTGCCATCATTAAAATGACTTGGCAGCCACAAACATCGCAGCGCATATTAGAAGCGCGTGCTGTATTGAATCAGCAAATTAGAAAATTTTTTCAAGCAAGAGATGTGCTAGAGGTGGAAACACCTATATTAAATCCTTATACCGTTACGGAACAGCAAATAGAAAGCATTGCTGCTGAGCAATTTGGTTTTCTGCAGACCTCTCCTGAATATGCGATGAAAAGACTATTAGCATTTTATAAGCGAGATATTTTTCAACTTTGCAAAGTATTTAGATCAGAAGAGCAGGGTCGGTTTCACCATTGTGAATTCTCAATGTTGGAATGGTATCGCATTTCCTGGACTTACCAAGAGCTAATGAAAGAAGTTGAAGCGTTAATCAAATATGTGTTTAACAAAAAAGATTATTTGAGAAGTGAATTCATTACTTATCAAAATATTTTTTCTGAATTTGTTGGTATCAACATATTAACTGCAGATCAAGCAGACTATATGCAAGTTTGTAACGATCATGATGTGAATTTGCATTCTTCATTGACAATCCAACATTTTCAAGAGCTTGTGCTAGACCAAATCATTCTTCCAAAGTTAGATAAAAATCGTATCGTTTTTGTCTATGATTTTCCAAAAGAACAGGCGGCACTAGCAAATCTAAACAAACAAGGATTTGCTGAACGTTTTGAATGCTATTTAAATGGGGTTGAGCTTGCTAATGGCTTTCAAGAATTGACCGATGCAGATGAACAACAATCACGATTTGAAGAAGATAATCGTAAGCGTTTGTTAGCAAATCAAAAAGCCCTTGAGATTGATGATAATTTCATTGCTGCACTAGAAGCAGGATTACCAGACTGTGCAGGGGTGGCGCTTGGTGTAGATCGTTTGTTGATGTTGCAACAAGGTGTTACGCACATTAATGAAGTGTTAGTTTTTCCTAATTGTTAAAAATTAGTTAGTTTTTAACCCAAGTGTTTGCCCCATATTGACTTCTTGTTGGAGCTGTAACTGCTCGTGCCATACTACATTTTCATTTTCAAAAACCATGATGGCAGTGGAGCCCATATTAAATATACCTAATTCATCACCTTTTCTAAGTTCTATATTTTCATATTTCTTGCGTGAAATTTGCTTGCCATGTGGTGGTGTGACCAGTCCTTCCCACGCCATTTCAATTGCTGCAACATTTACTGCACCAACCATAATCACTGCCATATAACCCATGTCGGTTGAGAATATAGACACGACGCGTTCATTGCGACTGTATAAACCTTTAATTACCTCAGTGGCATAGGGTGCAACACTGAAAAGCCTACCAGGAACATAAATCATCTCTACTAACTTTCCATCGTAAGGCATATGCACCCGATGATAATTTCTGGGTGATAAATAAATTGTGGCGTATTTTCCTGATTCGTTTAACGACCCATAATCGTTTTCATAAGCTAACAGCTGTGCCATAGAAAAATCTTGCCCCTTAGCTTGAATAGCACTTCCATTTTTAAATTTTCCTATTTGACTGATACGACCATCAGCAGGGCACGCAATTGATTTTGAATTTTGATCAATTGGTCTTGCCCCGGTTTGTAACTTGCGGATAAAAAAAGCATTAAAACTAGAAAATTGCGCTGCAGATTGTACTTCGTATTCACTCATGTCAATTTTAAAAATGCGGATAAATAGTCTGATGGCAGGATTTTTTAAAGGCGACTCTATTCTGGTGAGCCAAAACGTAAAACGTGAGATTAGATGATGAGGGAATAGGTGAAATAGTAACCCCTTTAATTGTTTCCACATGTTTGAGCTAACTTTTATATTTACTATTGTATGCTGAGTTTATGATTTTAAAATCATCAGCTATTACGTTAGCATCATGAGGTGTACTGAATAGTGCTGTTAGTTTTCCATTGGGAGCGATTACAAAAATATGTGCGCTATGATCGACCAAATAATTTTCAGATTTATTTTCAGGTATTGCATAGATCGCGCCTAGACTTTTTGTTAGTTGATCTATTTGCTCTTTGTTTCCTGTCAAACCGATTGTATCGTTATTAAAGTGCGTTACGTAATCTTTTAATTTCTCAGGTTGATCGCGATTTGGATCAACAGAGATGAAAACAACTTGTTTTTGTATATCTTCGCTCAGAAGGTTGCTGGCTTGATTCATAGTGTTGAGCGTAAGTGGGCATACATCAGGACAATGTGTGAATCCAAAAAAAACAAAACTCCAGCTACCGTTCAAATCTTGGTTGGTAAACTTTGAGCCAAGATGATTTGTCATGGTGAATTCAGGTAGTGTGCGGGGACTTTCTAATAATGAAACAGCTTTTTGTAAATTCTCCAGGCTAGATGATTCGCGCTGTGCATTTTGCAAACCATATAATCCAATTCCAACTATGAATGCTGCGAGCGCAAGCAATAGAAAATGACTTGTCGATCCGTTCTGCATTGCATGCTTGTTTCTTGGCAATAAAATCATTTAACTATTATTTCATAGCTGAAAGGCCTGTATATCAAGCGAAGTAGATAGTTAGACTTATTAAGGTGTTACAATCTATTGATGTCAGGTAATTCGATTGGAAAGCTCTTCACGGTCAGCTCATTTGGCGAAAGTCATGGAAAGGCAATTGGTTGTATTGTTGATGGCTGTCCACCTGGACTGGCCATTAGCGAAGCGGATTTGCAGCATGACTTGGAGCGAAGACGCCCTGGGAAGTCACGGCATACCACTCAGCGACGTGAGCCTGATCAAGTGGAAATTTTATCTGGCACATTTGAGGGTGTGACTACTGGTGCGCCAATCGGTTTAATTATCTATAACCAAGATGCGCGTTCAAAGGACTACTCTGAGATCAAAGACAAGTTTCGCCCGGGCCACGCTGATTACACCTATTTGAAAAAATATGGCCTGCGCGATTATCGAGGCGGCGGTCGATCTTCGGCTAGAGAAACGGCTATGCGCGTTGCAGCTGCAGGAATTGCAAGAAAATATTTACAAGAAAAACACGCCATTGATATTCGTGGATATTTGGCACAGCTTGGTAAAATAGAAATTGAGCATCAAGACTGGTCAGTCGTAGAAGACAACCCATTTTTTTGTGCCAATGCAAATAAAGTTTCTGAATTAGAAGATTATATGGATGAATTACGCAAACTGGGTGATTCAGTTGGTGCGCGTGTTAATGTAATTGCAAGTGGTGTACCAGTTGGTTTAGGTGAACCAGTGTTTGATCGTATTGATGCGGATATTGCACATGCCATGATGAGTATCAATGCAGTGAAAGGTGTTGAAATCGGCGCAGGATTTAGAAGTGTTGCGCAAAAAGGTTCAGAGCATCGTGATGAAATTACCTCAAAAGGTTTTTTAAGCAATCATGCAGGTGGCACATTAGGTGGAATAACATCAGGCCAAGATCTTCTTATAAGTGTTGCATTCAAACCCACCTCAAGTATACGTATTCCTGGTAAAACGGTTGATGTAAATGGTGATGAAACCGAAATTGTCACCAAAGGTCGACATGATCCTTGTGTTGGAATTCGTGGTGTACCTATTGCAGAAGCAATGTTAGCGTTAGTTTTGATGGATCACATGTTACGCGATCGTGCACAAAACGCTGATGTTAATTGTGGTACGCCGAACATCCCTTCCTCTGTGTGAAAAAACAGCATTCCTTAAATAATTTCTAATACTTTAAATGTTTGATTCGCAGAAAAGTTCTGCCGAGCGTCATTCGCTTGCAGGGTTTTACTTTTTCTATTTTGCAACCATAGGTGTGTTGCTTCCATATTGGAATTTATATTTAAAACATCTTGAATTTTCAGCCAGACAAATTGGTGAATTATCTGCTGTCTTGTTAGCAACAAAAATTGTTGCTCCTTATATTTGGGGATGGATAGCAGACAATACTGGTAAGCGGTTATTAGTAATACGCCTTGCTGTATTCTTTGGCATGATGGTTTTTTCTGCAACGCTAGTGTTGCATGGTTATTGGGCATTGTTAGTTGTGCTAACGATATTTAGTTTTTTTTGGAATGCGACGCTTCCACAATTTGAAGCGGCAACCATGAATAACTTAGGCGACAGAAAACATATGTATAGCCGTATACGTTTATGGGGCTCAATCGGCTTCATTTTTACGGCGTCTTTATTAGCGCCCATTATTGAGCGTTATGGTATCCAATACTTGCCGATGATTATTTTGCTAATTATAGGCATTACCTGCATGAATACTTTGTTTGTAAGTGAGGCGAGCTCGCCCAAGCAGAAACCCGATAAAGCATCCATGCTGAAAATCTGCTTGCAACCCAAAGTGTTGGCTCTTTTGTTAGCAACATTTTTAATTCAAGCAAGTCATGGCCCTTACTATACATTTTTTAGTATTTTTGCTGAAGAAAATGGCTATTCGCGTTCAATGATAGGTCAGCTTTGGTCTCTTGGTGTTATTGCAGAGGTGGTGGTTTTCTTCTTGGTATATCGCTGGTTGCCACGATTCGGTGCAAAAAAGTTACTTGTGGTAGCCATGTTACTGACCGCAATCCGCTGGTGGCTAATTGCTTTCTATGTGGAATATTTACCCATCTTGCTATTTGCGCAATTATTACATGCAGCATCGTATGGATTGTTTCATGCGGCGGCTATACAGCTGATTGATCGCTATTTTACGGGCAGTGTGCAGGGTCGTGGGCAGGCCTTATTTTCCAGCATCGGTTTTGGCTTGGGTGGTTCGCTTGGTAGTCTGATGAGCGGGTATACTTGGAACGTAATTGGGCCAAGTTATGTCTATCTACTGGCCAGTGGTATAGCGCTCATTGCCTTGATTCAATTTATTTGGATTGCGAAGCCAAAATTTAAATTGGCTTAGAATTTTTTTGTTTAAAACATATGACGAATAAAACTCTTTACGACAAAGTTTGGCAAAGTCACGTTGTGCATGAGCGCGATGATGGTATGACGTTGTTATACATTGATCGCCATCTTGTGCATGAAGTTACTTCTCCACAAGCATTTGAAGGGTTGCGCTTAGCAAAGCGTAATCTATGGCGTAAAGATTCGATATTGGCAACAGCTGATCATAATGTGCCAACAACGGACCGAAGTATGGGTATTGAAGATGTTATATCAAAAACTCAAGTCGATACGTTGGATCAAAACTGTAAAGATTTTTCTTTAACTCAATTTCCTATGCTTGATGTGCGCCAAGGTATTGTTCATGTGATTGGGCCAGAGCAAGGTGCGTCTTTACCAGGCATGACGATCGTATGTGGCGATTCGCATACATCGACACATGGCGCATTAGGTGCACTTGCGTTTGGTATTGGTACATCAGAAGTGGAACATGTGTTAGCCACGCAATGCTTGTTAATGAAAAAATCAAAAAACATGTTGGTTAACGTAAATGGTGTTTGTCCTGTTGGTGTAACGGCTAAAGATATCGTGTTGGCCATTATAGGTAAATTGGGCACTGCGGGTGCAACTGGGCACACCATGGAATTTGCTGGCAGTGCAATACAAGCATTATCCATAGAAGGACGCATGACAATTTGCAATATGGCTATTGAAGCGGGTGGCCGTGCTGGAATGATCGCCGTAGATGACACAACCATTGATTACGTAGCGAACCGACCTTTTTCACCAACAGGAATAGAATGGGATCAGGCAGTTGCCTATTGGAAAACTCTGCACTCTGATGAAGGTGCAAAGTTTGATACAACAATCGAATTAAATGCCAATGATTTAAAACCGCAAGTTACTTGGGGCACATCGCCGGAAATGGTTGCCGATGTAAATGCAAAAGTTCCATCTGATGTCAACGACGACCAACAACGTGCACTTGAATACATGGGATTAAAGCCAGGTGTCGCGATTGAAGAAATTAAGCTTGATAAAGTGTTTATTGGTTCTTGCACCAATTCACGTATTGAAGATTTGCGTGCAGCAGCAAGTGTAATTCAAGATAAAAAACTTGCCGAGAATATTAAGTTGGCTATGGTTGTGCCAGGTTCGGGCCTTGTTAAACAGCAAGCTGAGCAAGAAGGACTGGATGAGGTCTTTAAGGCAGCTGGTTTTGAATGGCGTGAACCAGGCTGTTCTATGTGTTTAGGAATGAATGATGATCAACTTAAGCCAGGTGAAAGATGTGCCTCAACATCTAATCGTAACTTCGAAGGTCGACAAGGCAAAGGCGGGCGCACGCATTTGGTGAGCCCAGCGATGGCAGCTGCAGCTGCAGTGCATGGTCATTTCGTCGATGTTAGTAGGATGTAATTCAAATGAAAGCTTTTACTGAAATAACATCCAGTTTATTACCATTGGATCGAAGCAATGTGGACACCGATGCAATTATTCCGCAACAGTATTTAAAGTCAGTAAAACGTACCGGCTTTGGTGTGAATCTGTTTGATAACTGGCGATATCAAGATCCAGGTGTACTAGGTCAGGATCATAGTCAGCGAAAATCAAATCCTGATTTTGTATTAAATAAACCTGAATTCAGAAACGCAAAAATAATCCTAGCACGTGAAAATTTTGGTTGTGGTTCTTCGCGTGAGCATGCGGTGTGGTCGATATTAGATTATGGCTTTGAAGTTGTAATTGCGCCAAGTTTTGCCGATATATTTTGTAGCAATTGTTACAAGAATGGCTTGTTACCAGTTGCCCTAAAAGATAGTGAAGTTGATTATTTATTTGAACAGGTGAATGCAAATCCTGCATTCATGTGCAAAGTAGATTTAAATGAGCAAAGCATTATTGATGAAAAAAATAATTCTTTTGCATTTCAAATTGACGAGTTTAGAAAATATTGTTTGTTGAATGGCTATGATGAAATTGATCTAACACTACAACACGCAAACAAAATAAAAGAATACGAAGATAAGCTCAAGCACAGTAGCCCCTGGTTAATCAAATGAATAAAATTTTATTGTTACCGGGTGATGGCGTTGGGCCTGAAGTGATTGCCCAAGCAAAAAAAGTGCTTTTGCATTTGTGTAAGGCGCATGGCTTTAATGCGGAATTTGAAGAAGCATTAATAGGTGGTGCGGCTTATGATGATTGCAAAAATCCTTTGCCAGAATCAACGCTTGCTTTAGCAAGAGCATGTGATGCAGTTTTATTGGGCGCAGTGGGCGGGCCACAATTTGAATCTGCAGAACGAGATTTACGGCCCGAAAAAGGTTTGTTGCGCATACGCGCAGAGTTAGACTTGTTTGCCAATCTCCGTCCGGCTATTTTATATAAGTCTTTGGCGGGTGCTTCCTCTTTAAAGCCGGAACTAGTTGCGGATTTAGATATCATGATTGTGCGCGAGCTCACAGGCGGTATCTATTTTGGCGAACCACGCGGTATTCGCACCCTTGATGATGGTATGCGCCAAGGGTTTAATACCATGGTTTACGATGAGGGCGAGATTGCGAGAATTGCACATGTGGCTTTTCGTATCGCACAGAAGCGAGATGGAAAATTATGTTCCATTGAAAAAGCAAATGTTTTAGAAGTGTCAGAACTGTGGCGAGAGGTTGTTTCAGCGATACACACTGAATATCAAGATGTCTCGCTTAGCAATATGTATGTCGATAATGCAGCAATGCAGTTGGTGCGCGACCCTAATCAATTCGATGTGATGCTTACAGGAAATTTGTTTGGTGACATTTTATCGGATGCAGCCTCCATGTTAACGGGTTCAATTGGTATGCTGCCGTCTGCATCATTGGATAGTAATGACAAAGGCATGTACGAACCTATTCATGGTTCCGCTCCAGATATTGCTGGAACAAATGTTGCGAATCCTCTGGCAACTATTTTGTCGATTGCGATGATGTTACGTTACAGTTTGAATGAAATGGAGCTAGCTAACAAAGTTGAACACGCTGTGGAGCAAATCATTGAAAATGGTTTGCGAACTGCAGATATCGCTGATGGTGCAGAATCAATTGGAACAGATGCAATGGGTGATGCAGTAGTTAAAGCGTTAAACTAAATTTAAGTAGTGAATAAAAAATGAAAAAGTATGATGTTGCAGTAGTAGGTGCTACTGGTGCTGTTGGCGAACAGATGTTGTCAATCCTTGCGCAAAGAAATTTTCCAGTAAACAACGTTTATGCAGTTGCGAGTGCACGATCAGCAGGAAAAAAAGTGTCTTTTGCAGATCAAGAGTTAGAGGTGCAGGATCTTGCGAGTTTTGATTTTTCTAAAACTCAGGTAGGTTTGTTTTCTCCCGGTGCGAGTATTTCAAAAGAATATGCACCAAAAGCTGCAGCACAAGGGTGTGTTGTGGTGGACAATACTTCTCAGTTTCGTTATGACGACGATATCCCCCTGGTTGTGCCAGAGGTAAATGAGCATCAAATTGCAAACTATAAAACCCGTGGCATTATCGCCAACCCAAACTGCTCTACCATTCAGATGTTAGTCGCCTTAAAACCGTTGCAAGATGCATTTGGAATCGAGAGGATAAATGTAGCCACCTATCAAGCAGTATCAGGTACCGGCAAAGAGGCCATTGATGAATTGGATATACAAAGTAAATCTATTATCAACAATGAACCGTTTAATTGCGACGTTTATCCGAAACAGATTGCCTTTAATGCACTTCCGCATATAGATAAGTTCATGGAAAACGGCTATACCAAAGAAGAAATGAAAATGGTCTGGGAAACGCAAAAGATCATGGAGGATGACTCAATTTTGGTGAATCCAACTACAGTACGTATTCCGGTCAAATATGGGCATTCTGAAGCTGTTCACGTAGAGCTAAGAGAGAAAATCACTGCTCAAAAAGCACGCGATCTTTTGTCTACCGCACCAGGTGTTGTGGTAATGGATGAACAGTGTGATGGAGGCTATCCTACAGCGGTAACCGAGGGTGAGGGCACAGATTCAGTCTATGTCGGGCGAATTCGTGAGGATATTTCTCATCCACGTGGATTAAACATGTGGGTAGTGAGCGATAACCTGAGAAAAGGCGCTGCTTTGAATAGTATCCAGATCGCTGAGGTTTTGATAAAAAACCATATTTAATCTATAGTTGACTGGTGAATTATTTAGATAACTCAAAGAATTTTCTAGAGTTTTTTATATGGCTCGTATATAAATCACAATCAATATTCAAAGCAAACAACGTCATTAAGGTGGAGCACAAAAATGGTGCGTAAATCATCTATTTATATTCTATTTATATTTATATTAGCCCTTATACCTGGGCAACTACTTTCTCTGGGTTTGGGCGATATAGAAGTCAATTCAGCTTTGAATCAACCGCTGAATGCACAAATTAATTTAATTGCTGCGCGTGAAGATGAATTTGAAGAAATGCGCGTTGAGCTTGCCCCTGCAAATGTATTTGATCGCGTAGGAGTGCCACGGCCCTATTTTTTAACTCAATTAAAATTTCAACCGATCAAGCTGCCAGGTGGAGGCACCGCAATTCGCGTGACTTCAAAAGACCCTGTGCGCGAGCCGTTTTTAACTTTTCTTGTTGAAGTCACTTGGCCTAAAGGAAGATTACTAAGAGAGTACACCGTTTTACTAGATCCACCTGAATTTGCGCAACAACAAGCGCCTCAAATTGCAACACCGGTTACTGCTCCAGCTGAAGCACCTGTGGTAGAGGCAGAACCAGTTGCTTCACAAGTAAGCAGCCAACCAGAAATAGTTGAAGCAGAAGATATTGAAGCGGTTCGTGCTCGCATGGATCGTGAATTAGGAATCGATGATGATCTTGTAATGGCCGAAGATATTGAGGCTGAAGCGCCCGTTGTTGAGGAAGTCGTAGTGGAGACAATAGCTGAAGATCTAGATCCGCCATTGGCTGAAACAGAACCATCGGTAGAAGAACTTGAAGAAGCAGTTGTGGAGTCGGTTGAAGAAGTTCAGTCTTCTGAAATAGTAACTGAGGAAATTGTTGAGACAGAAGAAATTGCTGTTGCAGATACAGAGGACCTCGAAACTGTACGCGCAAGAATGGATGAAGCGCTGGGTATTGATGGTAGCGAACCTATAGAGAGTGATGCTGCGGAAGTAATAGAAGATTCAGAAGTCATCCTCACAGATACGTTTGAAGGTGATGTGGTCGTACAAGGCGGCGATACTTTATTTGCGATAGCAAAATCAACAGCGCCAAGTGGCACGTCTGTAAATCAAATGATGCTAGCGATTCAGCAAGCCAATCCAAATGCATTTATAAAAAACAATGTGAACCTGCTGAAGAAAGGATCAGTGCTGCGTATTCCTGCTGCTGATGCAAGTGTAATTTCAACTACAGAAGCAAGAAGAGAAATTGCTCAACAAAATGCGCTTTGGAGAGAATACCGAGGCAAGGTTGGGCAAACACCGGCGGCTAATGTTGATGCGCCCGCACTTGTTAAAGAAGAAGCAAGTGATAAAGCAAAAGCTGCAGAGCAGGCGCTTAAAGACACTGCGAAAAAGACAGAGTCTAAACAAGATCTTAATATTCTTGCAGCAGATAAATCGGGTGAATCAAGCAACACACAGCTAGCTGGCGGTGAAGAAATCAAAAAGTTGCAGAAAGAAATTAATCTAGCTAAAGAGCAGGCGTTATCAAAATCTAAAGAATCTGAAGAACTAAAAAGTCGTGTTCAAGAGCTTGAGTCGATGTTGGAGAAGAAAGAAAAAATTCTCAATATTCAGAGTCAGCAACTCAAAGATTTGCAAAATCAATTAAGCACAGAAACTGAAAAGACGGCTGAGGTTGAGAAAACGCTTAAAGAAAAAGCTGCTCTTGAAGCTGAATTAAAAGCACAACAAGCTGCACAAAAAGCTGCAGAAGAGGCAAAACTAAAAGCTGAAGAAGAAGCAAAGAAAGCTGCAGAACTCGCACAACTTAAAGCTAAAGAAGAAGCCGAGAAAGCTGCAGAAGCGGCGGCTAAGAAAGCCGCAGATGCAGAAGTTAAAAAGCCCGTTGTCGAGCCATTGCCAGAGTTTAAAGATGAGCCCGCTATGGCAGAACAAAGCGTAAGTACACCAAGGCTTGAGCCATTGCCTGATTGGGACTCATTACCCGAGATTGAAGAACCGGTTGCAGAGCAAGTTGCTGAGGCAGTACCAGAAGAAAAACCTGCTGAAGTTGAAACAAAACCTGAAGTTAAACCAGATCAGCCTGCAGAAGTAGCTACCGCTGATGCAGGAAAAGGCTTATTAGAAAGTGTATTAGGATTTTTAGATAGATTTAAATCTCAACTTCAAATCGGTACGGGCGTATTGGCTGTCTTGCTTGGTGGAATTTGGTTTTGGAGAAGAAAACAAGTTAAAACCATTGAGTTAACTAGCCTCGGTGAGATGCCAATGGGGGAAGCAGAAGATGGTGACAATTTTGATGACATCCTCGATGAAACCATTGTCACACCTCAGGCAAATGCAACAGCTCAGGTTACACAAGAAGATATGGGTGCAATGGAGGGTTTCGATGACACGGATTCAACTCCTGAACCTGCGTTTGCTTCTGGTGATACAGAAGCCGGCGAGGATGTACTTGATGAAGCGGATGTGTACATTTCTTACGGCTTGCACCAGCAAGCACAAGATCTATTAAATGATGCAATCGCTAAAGAGCCAAATAGAAATGATTACAAGGCCAAGCTTGCCGAAGTATTCTATAGCCAAAAAGATCAGGCAGGATTTGAGGAATACGCCGAGAAAATTAAAGGTGATCTTGGCGAATCAAGCAGTGAATGGCAAAACATCATGTCCATGGGTAAAGAACTTGCACCTGCCAGTGCATTGTTTGCGGGTGCGGCAGCGGTAGGTGCGGCTGCAAAATCTGCACTAGATAAACCTGAAGAAGCAGATATTGATCTTGGAATTCAAGCAGATGAAGGTTTGGAAGATACCGTTCTAGATAATGATGCAGAAACAGATGATGGCGGTTTGGATTTCAATATTGATGATCCGGTAGATGAGCTTGAAGATGACCCAGTAGCCAGCAAGATTATGGAAGCCAATGAAACTTCGGACATTTTAAACTTTGATGTAGATGATTTGGCAGATGATATTTTGGAAGCTGACGAAGACGAGGACAAAGAACTAGATGCAATTGCCACAGGCTTGCACGAAACAGCAAGTATGGATGATCTAACAGAAGAGTTAGAAAATATTGGAATGCAAACTACGATGAATGATCTTAAACCACTCGATATCGACGATGATGGAATCGACGATATTTTAGATGGGGCATCTGATGATACCGTTGCAATGACTCCTGACGAAATGGGAATAGATACCGGTATATCTGAGCCCGATCCTGAAGCTACTGCAGCATATACCTCAAGTTCTATAAATGATGCCTTAAATGAAACAGAGCAATTTGATCCTAGTAATATGGATACGGAGTTTCTAGATCCTGCCGAACAAACCGTTGCACAAACACATACCGATTTAGAAGAACTTGGTCCTCCTTCTCTCATCGAAGAAGTTGGCACCAAACTAGACTTAGCAAAAGCGTTTGTTGACATGGGGGATTCAGATGCTGCCAAAGAAACACTGATTGAAGTCATCAACGAAGGTGACGAATCACAAATTAAAGCCGCTAAAGATTTGATGGATAAGCTCGGCGGCTAAGAACTATAATTACTTTTTCAAAATACTTTCTACTAGCCTGCAAGTATTGATCTCTTAAATTATTCGTCCGGCTTATAATGGCTGGGTGAATAACATGTTTATTGCAAATCCCTCTTATGCGTGTCGCACTTGGAATTGAATACAACGGCAGTAATTTTTGTGGCTGGCAACGTCAAAAAAATGCAGAGTCTGTCCAGCAGCATGTTGAACAATGCATATCACAAGTAGCCAATACCCCCATCACCGTGCAGGCAGCCGGAAGAACCGATACTGCTGTGCATGCAACAGAACAAGTCGTGCATTTTGATTGTGACAGCAAACGCGAGCTTAAGGCATGGGTCATGGGGGTAAATTCTAATTTACCGAATTCCATTTCCGTACTTTGGGCGCAACATGTAGATCAAGAGTTTAATGCACGATTTAGTGCACAGTCGAGACGTTACCGTTACATTATTTTTAATCAAACAACACGTCCTGCGCTATTGGATAAGTTAGTCTCTTTGCAATATACAAAATTAAATTTACAAAACATGCAGCATGCAGCAAAACATTTGATCGGGACGCATGACTTTACTTCATATCGTGCTGTGGCTTGTCAAGCTAAAAGTCCAGTGCGAACTATTCATGACATTGAGTTGGTTAAGCAAAATGAATTTATTTTCATTGACATCCATGCAAATGGATTTTTACATCATATGGTGCGCAATATTGTAGGTGTTTTAATAGCAATTGGTAAAAATGAGCAGCATCAAGACTGGTCCTTAGAGGTATTGGAAAAGTGCGATCGCACACTAGGTGGGGTAACTGCACCGCCAGATGGATTATATTTAGTTAAAGTACAGTATGATGAAAAATATGGTTTTAACACAGCGATAAGATGGCCTCCAATTGCAGGTTTAAATGCTGCTAGATAAGTAAACTCAAGTAATCAAAATGCAAACACGAATTAAATTTTGCGGCATGACAAGAGTGCAAGATGTGCAAACTGCGGTTGCGCTTGGAGTTGATGCGCTGGGATTTGTTTTTGTAGCCGATAGTGCGCGTAATGTAAATGTAGAAAATGCAAAGAAGCTCATTACAGATATCCCTCCATTTGTAGTTAAAGTTGGTTTATTTATGAATGCAAGTTCTAGAGAAGTTAATCATGTATTGAATAATGTAAAACTTAATCTACTGCAATTTCATGGTGATGAAGATGAAAGTTACTGCATTCAATTTGAATTGCCTTATTTAAAAGCAGTTGCAATGGGTAGCGTGAATTCAGTTGATGCTTTTACGAATCAATATAAAAGTGCGACAGGATTCATATTAGATAGCCATTCTCAAGGTCAGATGGGAGGCAGTGGAAAAGCTTTTTCTTGGGGTGATGTACCTAAAAAGCATGAAAAACCCATGATTCTTGCTGGCGGACTCACTCCAGATAATGTCGCTGAGGCAGTCTGCACAGTTCAACCATATGCTGTTGATGTAAGTAGCGGAATTGAGACTAGTAAAGGCATCAAAGACCCCGCTAAAATGGAGAAATTCGTTAAGGAAGTACATCGTGGACAAGCAAATGGCTAGGACAGCACCCAAAATTTCTGAGCATCATCAGCCACAATCAGATATGCCAAATGAGCATGGTATGTTTGGAGAATATGGCGGGCGTTATGTTGCCGAAACCTTAATTGAGCCGTTGGCTGAGCTTGAGGAAGCCTATTACAAGTACAAAGATGATGCAGAATTCATGGCTGAGTTTGATACGGATCTTGCACATTATGTTGGCAGACCTAGTCCACTTTATCTTGCGGAGCGTCTTACTGAACAGTGTGGTGGTGCAAAAATTTACTTAAAGCGTGAAGATTTAAATCACACTGGCGCACATAAAATTAATAACACCATTGGCCAAGCCTTACTCGCAAAACGTATGGGCAAGCCACGTATAATTGCGGAAACGGGTGCAGGGCAGCATGGTGTAGCTAGTGCTACCGTTGCAGCGCGTTTAGGTCTTGAATGTGTTGTGTATATGGGTGAACAAGATATTCATCGTCAAGCTCCAAATGTATACCGTATGCGTTTACTTGGAGCAAAAGTTGTCCCAGTGACTTCTGGTTCAAAAACGTTAAAAGATGCGCTTAATGAGGCACTGCGAGATTGGGTAACCAACGTTGATGATACGTTTTATATTATTGGTACTGTTGCTGGTCCTCATCCTTATCCATTATTGGTGCGCGACTTTCAATCGATAATTGGGCGTGAAGCAAGAGCACAAATGCTTGAGCAAACCGGTAGTCTGCCAGATGCATTAGTAGCATGTGTAGGCGGCGGTTCAAATGCAATTGGATTGTTCTATCCTTTTATTGAAGATCAAGATGTAAAAATGTTTGGAGTTGAAGCTGCAGGTTTAGGGATCGATACCGATAAACATTCCGCGCCATTAAATGCAGGTAGACCTGGTGTGTTACATGGCAATCGAACCTATTTAATGGAGGATGATAATGGGCAAATTATTGAAACTCATTCGATATCTGCAGGCTTAGATTATCCAGGTGTAGGTCCGGAGCATGCATGGTTAAAAGATATTGGACGAGTGCAGTATGAAGCTGTAACAGACGATGAAGCATTATCAGCATTTCATCAATTAACTAAAGTTGAAGGCATTATTCCTGCCTTAGAAAGTAGTCACGCTGTTGCATATGCCTTAAAACTTGCGAGTGAAATGCCAAAAGAGCAACAAATTCTCATCAATTTATCTGGACGTGGCGATAAAGATATTAATACCGTTGCGGATATCGAAGGCATCACGATATGAGTCGTATTCAAGCATGTTTTGAAAGCTTGCAACGTACAAATCGCAAAGCATTAATTGCTTACATTACGGCAGGTGATCCTCATCCGGATCAAACCGTTCCGTTAATGCATACTTTGGTTGAAGCAGGTGCAGATATCATTGAACTCGGTGTGCCATTTTCAGATCCGATGGCAGATGGGCCTGTGATTCAAGCTGCATGTGAACGTGCGCTTGCGCACCATACGAGTTTGCAAAATGTTTTAAGTATGGTTGCAACATTTCGCCAAGAAGACAAACATACGCCTATTGTTTTGATGGGGTATCAAAATCCAATTGAAGTGATGGGAATAGAGGACTTTGCTCAAGAAGCACAGAAAAAACAGGTGGATGGCGTGCTTATAGTTGATGTTCCAATAGAACAGTCCCATAAAACTGTAAACGTGTATAAGAAATTTGAAATAGACAGTATCTTTCTGCTTGCACCGACCACCAGTGCGCAACGAATAAAAAGTATTTGTGAGCAATCTTCTGGTTTTGTTTACTATGTTTCACTCAAAGGTGTTACAGGAGCTGGTAATCTAAATACCACTGAAGTGGAAAACAAGGTGCAACAAATTAAGCAAGCGACATCATTACCAGTTGGTGTGGGTTTTGGAATCAAAGATGCGGAAAGTGCAGCAAAAGTTGCTACAGTTGCCGATGCTGTTGTCGTTGGTAGTGCTATCATTAAACAAATAGAAGCGCATGCCAATAATCAAGCAACATTACATAAAAATATCAAAACATTACTTTCGAATATGCGTAAAGCAATGGATAATGCTACTCAAACCTTGAAAAATCATACTGAGGGCGATCAAGAAGTTACTTAAAATGGCGAGTGAAATTTTTAAAATTTATTTAATATGAGCTGGCTAGAAAAATTAATGCCTTCGCGCATTCGAACGGAAGGTACGAGTAAAAGAAAAGTACCTGAAGGTCTATGGGACAAATGCCCTAGTTGCGGCGCAGTGCTCTATCGTTCTGATCTTGAGCGCAATCTACAAGTATGCCCTAAGTGCGACCATCATATGCGCATTGGTGCGCGTGAGCGACTGCTGGCATTTTTTGATGATGGCACAAATGTAGAAATTGCGGAAAACATGGAATCGCAAGATTTTCTTAAATTTAAAGATAGTAAAAAATATAAAGATCGTATTAATGCAGCGCAAAAAGCAACGGGTGAGAAAGATGCACTAATCATTATGAAAGGTGAGCTAAAAGGTTTGTCAGTCGTTGCGGTAGCGTTTGAATTTAAGTTTATTGGTGGATCAATGGGCTCTGTAGTAGGAGAGAAGTTTTTGCGAGCAGCGAAGTATGCGCTTAGCGAAAAAATCCCATTAATTTGTTTTTCCACAAGTGGTGGTGCGCGTATGCAAGAAGCTTTGATGTCTTTGTTTCAAATGAGTAAAACAAGTGCAGCACTTGAGCGTATGCGTGAGCAAGGTCTGCCTTTTATCTCGGTTCTAACTGACCCAACAACTGGGGGAGTATCTGCAAGCTTTGCAATGTTAGGCGATTTAAATATCGCTGAACCAAATGCTTTAATTGGATTTGCCGGTCAGCGGGTAATCGAACAAACCGTTCGCGAAACATTGCCAGAGGGCTTTCAGAGAAGTGAATTTTTATTAGAACATGGCGCACTTGATATGATTGTTAGCAGAAAGGATATGCGTGATCAATTGTATGAAATCTTGTGTATTCTCAGCCATTTGGATATTACATCTCAAGATACTGCATTTACAGAGGCAGGTAGTCATAAAGTAATGACAGATGAACCTTGAACTCGTTATAAAATAAATAAAATAATAAGAATAATATTTCGTTTAGAAAAAATTCATAACTACTTTTTTAATACCTTATAATTCAAACTCTATTTTGTTTGTGCTTGAACGCAAGTGCTTTAGTTTGATTTATTACGTTTATTAAAAACAATTGTAATGAAACCTAAGTATCTAAAAGAATGGATAAGCCGGTAAGTGATCTTAAAATGAGATATACAAGTCTTCAGGAGTGGTTGGACTGGCAAGAAACGTTGCATTCACAAAAGATTGAGTTGGGCCTTGAGCGAATCACGCAAGTTGCATCAAGTATGGGGGCTTGTAATTCAAATTACAAAACCATCGTTGTTGCTGGTACAAATGGTAAAGGCTCAATCGTTTCCGCGCTTGAATCGATTTACCATCATGCTGGTTACCGTGTAGGCAGTTATACGTCTCCACATTTGGTTCATTATAACGAACGCATACGTATTAGCATGCAGAACGTAGATGATGAAACGCTATGTGAAGCGTTCAATCAAGTAGATCAGGCGCGCGGAGAAACAAGCTTGAGTTATTTTGAATTTGGAACGCTTGCAGCAATGCATATCTTTAGCCAGTCTGAATTAGATGTTGCACTTTATGAGGTTGGTTTGGGTGGGCGGCTTGATGCAGTGAATATTCTTGATTCTGATATCGCGATTGTTTCCAGTATAGGTATAGATCATGTGCAATGGTTAGGTTCAACGCGTGAGTCAATTGGCTATGAAAAAGCGGGTGTATTTCGTAGCAATCATACTGCGATTTGTGGTGATACGGATCCTCCGAATAGCTTAATTAATTATGCAAACGAACTTGGTACGAATTTATTGCTAATTAATGAGCACTTTTCATATCACAAGCAACAAGCCAACTATTGGTCCTTTAATTGTAAAAATTTAACTTGGGATAATTTACCAATGCCTAGTTTGTATGGTGATGTGCAATTGGGCAATGCAGCAACCGCGTTAATGGCGCTTACTTGCATGGATAGCTCATTGCCGGTGACTCGTGAGTGCGTAGATCACGGTTTAAGTAAAATTAGTTTACCTGGTCGCTTTCAGCGTATTCAAGGGCCATGTGAAGTTATCCTTGATGTTGCTCATAATCTCGATAGTGCAAAAGTATTGGTTAATAACTTGCGTGCCCTAGAGACAGCTACAAAAACCATTGCAGTGTTTGCGGTACTTGCTGATAAAGATGTATGCGGCATAATTGAATGTGTTGGAGGAGAATTTGATGAATGGTACATCTCCCAGCTCAATTCTGATCGTGCGCTAGATAAAGAAAACCTGAAAATGCAGTTAGATAATTGTTGTCATGATTGTAAGATTAATACATTTAATTCCATTTCTGAGGCCTTTGCAGCTGCAAAAAGCAATGCAGATGAGACAATGCGCATTGTGGTTTTTGGCTCTTTTTTAACAGTAGCCGAAGTGCTTAGCCAAGAAGTATAATCCAGCTAAAATCATGCATATTTGAGTAAACTCAACTAAGTGTTTACGGTCTAAAATTTTTCAAACTTTGAAATATTGTTTATGGAAACAACGCTAAAACAACGCTTAATTGGTGCGGCAGTAATCATTGCGCTAGCAGTAATTTTTGTGCCAATGATCCTGGATGGTTCGGGTCGTGAACAGTCAGTGGCCTTGAACATGGAAGTGCCACCCGAACCAACATTTACGTTTGATAGTGATCTGTCTGACCCAAAGCAATTAGATGAATTACCAGCTATAGACCGTACGGAAGAGCCTAGTACTGATAACGCAGCGATCGCAACTGAAGAAACGCCAACAAGTAATCAAATAGAGAATCCCCCTCCAGTAGTTGAAAAACAGGCAAGTGTGGACAATAAAACGCCTGCTAAAACAGTTGATGCGACAGAAACGCATATTAAAACTAATCCTGTGCTAAGTGCCTGGGCGGTGCAAGTGGCTGCATTTGGTGAAAAAGATAAAGCTTTGGCATTGCAAGAGAAGCTACTAGCTAGCAACTTTTCGGCTTTCACAGAGCAATCTGGTAATGCAGGTAAAACCATATACCGCGTAAAAGTGGGGCCAGAGTTGCAGCGAGAAAATGCAGATGAATTACGTGATAAAATAGAAAAAGAACATGGCCTAAAGGGTAGTTTTGTAACCAAGCATCCTTAGGATAATTTCCGAAATTACATGAAGTAAAAGCTGACTATGGAATTTTCTTGGATTGATATAGGGATCATTATCATTCTATTGATTTCAATTGCTGTGGCAATTTTTCGTGGTTTTGTAAAAGAAGCCGTGTCTTTAACAGCTTGGATAGCCGCTATCTGGTTGGCGATGACATTTTCTCATCAAGTTGCCTTATTTTTACCAGCAAGTATTGATGAAGCCTCGTTGAGTTTGCCCAGCAGTGAAGTTGAAGTGAGCAGATTGCGATATGGCATCGCATTTGTGCTAATTATTATTGGCACCTTAATTGCGGGAGCGTTACTAAATTATATTCTTAGTCATTTCACTAAAAATCGTGTGCTTCGTGGTGTAGATCGTTTATTGGGTGGGTTTTTTGGTTTTTTTCGTGGTACCGCAATTATCGTTTTACTTATTTTGGCAGCTTCTTATACAAACTTTCCCTTATCTGAAACATGGAAGTCTTCACAAGTGCTTCCGCCATTTGAAATGGTGGCAAAGAAAGCAATTGAATTCATGCCGCCTGAGTTTTCTAAATATTTCTCGTTAGGTGAGGCAGAACTTCAAGCCTCTGTTTATCCTTATTAAGATTATTGAGCTTCATATATGTGCGGCATAGTTGGTATCGTTGCAAACAGCGCGGTCAATCAAGATTTATATAATGCTTTGTTAATGTTGCAACATCGTGGCCAGGATGCGGCGGGGATTGTAACTTACGACAGCGGCAAGCTTTTTCAACGTAAATCGATAGGCCTGGTAAGTGACGTATTCCAAAGTCGTCATATGCAACGCCTAAAAGGCAATGTCGGTATTGGTCATGTGCGTTACCCAACTGCTGGAACCTCGTCATCAGCAGAAGCACAACCTTTCTATGTGAATTCACCATTTGGAATTTCATTGGCGCACAATGGTAATTTGGTGAATGCGCAGCAGCTTAAGAAAGAGCTGTTTTTAGAAGACCGGCGCCACTTGAATACCGAATCTGATTCAGAAATTCTTTTAAATGTTTTAGCACATGAATTGGCGAAACAAGAATCAATTCATTTGAAACCCGATGATGTATTTGCAGCAGTGCGTGGCGTACATAAGCGGTGCAAAGGTGCTTATGCCGTTGTTGCTATGTTAACAGGAAGAGGCATCGTTGCATTTCGCGACCCAAATGGAATTCGGCCACTTGTATACGGTGTACGGGAATCAAAACATGGAATGGAATATATTGTGGCATCGGAAAGTGTCGCTTTGGATGTGCTTGGCTATAGTTTAGTGAGAGATATATCACCAGGTGAAGCTATCTATATTGATGAAAATGGGAAAATCACCAGTCAACAGTGTGCAGAAAATGCAATGCATACACCATGCATCTTTGAATATGTCTACTTTGCGCGTCCTGACTCGGTAATTGAAGACGTATTTGTGCAAAAAGCACGTATGCGTATGGGGCAATGTTTAGCAAAAAAGATTATGCAAGAGTGGAAAAATCACGATATTGATGTC
>JBCCEI010000007.1:0-33054 GCA_039030355.1 Pseudomonadota bacterium
ATTCTTAATAAAAGATACACATAATATAATGCCTTTCAGGTTTTCATCGGCATATCGGGAAAGCATCAACGCCAACGGGCCACCAAAAGACTCGCCTAGTAAGATATATGGCGTATCTGGTAGCTCATCTTTCAAGAAATGACATAAATCATAGTAGGTCATCACTTTATCAGCAGGGTACGAAAGAACAATGGTATCAACAGAATCTGCCAATGCTTTGTGAAGAGGAGAAAACAACCGACCTGAACCATCAAAGCCAGGAAGCAATATGAGGGTTGGCTTCAAAATTTAGAGTTAAAATTCATGCAGGCAAGTAAATAGTTAAACATTTATAAAAGCTCTAAATTCATTTTTGAATTGTTCAAATGCGGGTTCTTGCTTAAGCATTAAATGATTTCGACCTTCAAGCGCTACAAATTTTGCATGAGGAATTCGCTTTGCAAAATCCTGCCCAGCAATAAAGGGTACCATGGCATCATCTTTACAATGCATCACGAGTGTTGGCACCGTAATGTTAGAAAGTTCTTTTGTTACATTGATTTCCCCTAACGCTTGATAGAAACGCATTGCATTTTCGGGAGTTGTACTCTTCTTTTGCAAATCATTAAACCAATTAACTTGCTCATGTGCCCCATCAGGCAAAAACAATGAGGTGAACATCTGACGAAATATTGGATTGTCTTGCCCCCACCCTTGTTGAATGAGCGTTAGAAATGCTTTACCCCGGTCTTTGTATTCATTGTTACGTTTATTCCAACCCGCAGCGAAACCACCATACAATATTAAATGACTTACACGCTCAGGGTGGCGGGCCGCATAAGCCGCTGATATTGCACAACCTTGCGAGGTACCAAATAAAATAAATTTTTTATGCCCACTTGCATTCGCGACAGTCTCTAAATCAGATATAAATGAATCAAAATTAATCTCATCCACATCCCAGTCAGAAAGCCCATTTCCTCTTGCATCGTATCGCACCAACGAATAATCATTTGCCAAAAATTGCATCAAGTGTCGCCAAATGGGTGTATCCCAATCATGTTCTAAGTGCGTTAACCAATTTCCACACTTGATTACTGGCGTTCCATCACCCGCAACAGCATAAGCAATTCTTGCCCCATCTTCCGACACACAATATCGAATTTCTTGTTTAACATTGTTTTTCTGAATGTGGACATCTTGCAGCTTTGGAGTTGCACTTAAAACCTTTGGCTCATCTTTTAGTAGTGGCGTTTTCGCTAATATTTTTTGATAGAGCTCAGTCGTTTCTTCTTGAGGGTCTACACCCAACTCCTCTTTCAATAATTTTTCATAGTGCTTGTATTGTTTTATGGCTGATTCACGCCACCCTGTAAGTGTATATAAATGCATTAATGACTGATGTGCTTGTTCATTAAGCGGGTCAATACTAAGGATGTTCTTAGAAATGGAAATAGCTTTGTTTAATTCACCCGAACCATTCCAATAGTCCGCCAAACTCGCCATTTTTAACTTAGCAAGCTCATTAATGTGCTCGCGCTTTTCTCGCAGCCAGTTTTCAAAAAGATCTTCTTTAATTGAAAACCCATCCAAGAATTCACCTTGATACAAATCAACTGCATGTTTAGCACTTGAAACCTCATCATCAGTTTGCTGTTCAAAGGCTAACGCATCTACATACAATGAATCTTCAACTAAATAGATCTCATCGCTATTACTTTCAATCAGGCATTGGTCATTGAAGTTGAGTATTTTTCTAAGACTGGCAAGGGTTTGACGTAGACTTGCACGCGCTTGTTCTTCAGCACTTCTCCCCCAAAATAGTCCCGCTAGTTTTTCACGACTAGTGCGTAAATTAGGAGACATGGCAAGATAAATAAAAAGCGCTTTTGCTTTTCGAGTTGGAAATTCTATTTCTTTCTTATCTGAAGCGCTCTGGACCGAAGATGAGCCCAACAGGGTCAGCTCGCAAATGCATGAATGTTGAGTATTTTTTGCCTGCATTCGCTTATTTTACGCATTTTTTACGCAAAACCTGCCATTTTTGCCCAACTTTTTACGCTGTGATTACGCCCCAGCTGGATACTGGCCACATTGAAATTGATTACGACAACATTACACCACTTAATAGGAGAACAACCATGACTAATCAAACTAAAAATCGCCAAGCAAAAACCAATACAGCAGAGAAAGCATTTTTCTACAATATTATTGTTCCCGATGCAACCATCTTAATCATTGGGTTGACTACAAGCTTCGGCTCACTTTTAAGTGTTTTTTCTTAAGCTAAAGCTAAATAAAAAATGGCCTCATCATAATGTGAGGCCATTTTGTTATGTTTAATGAATTAAGAAGCTAGTAAGAAAATAAAAGCTATTCCACAATATGATGATATATAAACTGGCTATAGAATAAGGGGTACGCTATGCCCAGTGTCTTTTTTGATAAATGCGAAAGATATGGTTTGCCCAAGTGCAAGTCGAGCGCCAACGGTTTGGTAAACGCTTTCCCGACAAACATGCCGCCCGACGGTGGGTGGATGAGAATGCACGCCCTAAAGAAGGAATAAATCACTGATTGTTGAATTCGTAAAAGCAGTGCGCTAGCCATTAGGCGGCAGCTACTTTGTCAGCCAGTTGTTTTTTTTCTGATTCGTCCTGTGTTCGGCTTGGAATGGTCTCAATCTTTCGTTGCTTTTCATATAAGAAACTCAGAACCGCATGACGCAACTTAGAATATTCTGGCGTCTCTGCTAAAGATATTCGATTTCTTGGACGTTCTAGTTTCACATCTAGGATTTCACCAATTTTTGCTGCTGGTCCATTGGTCATCATCACGATCCGGTCTGACAATAAAACTGCTTCATCTACATCGTGAGTAATCATTATGACTGTGTTCTTTAATTCGTTATGAATTTCCATCAATGTTTCTTGCATATGTGCACGTGTGAGTGCGTCGAGAGCACCAAAAGGCTCATCCATTAGTAACACTTCTGGCTGCATGGACAAAGCGCGAGCAATTCCGACTCTTTGCTTCATACCACCTGATAATTCATCGGGGCGTTTATGCAATGCATGGTCCATATGCACTAATTGTAAGTTATGCTCAATCCACTCTTTAATTTCTGCTTTACTTTTTGTTTTTTTAAACACTTGCTTCACTGCAAGCTCTACGTTTTCATATGCTGTCAACCAAGGAAGCAATGAATGATTTTGAAATACCACTGCTCGCTCAGGTCCAGGGCTTGACACTTCCTTTCCATTTAACACCACACCACCTCGAGTTGCTTGATGCAATCCTGCAACAATATTGAGCACAGTGGACTTCCCACAGCCTGAATGACCAATGAGTGATACAAACTCACCTTTTTGGACTTTTAGATCCACCTCTTTTAATGCAGTGAATGGCCCTTTTGGAGTAGGAAACTCCATATCAATATTGCTGATATTAAGAATTATTTCATTCATTTACTTAGTCCATATTTAATTGTAATAAAAACTAACGCGTAGCAGATTCTTTGTCCCAAGAAATAAACCGTTGCACTTGCAACATTGCACGATCCAATAAAAATCCAACAAAACCGATGACTAGCACTGCAGCCATAATGCGACCTAATGAGTTCGAACTGCCGTTTTGAAATTCATCCCAAACAAATTTTCCAAGCCCAGGGTTTTGAGCCAGCATTTCTGCTGCGATTAACACCATCCAAGCGATGCCAAGTGATAAACGCATTCCCGTAAAGATCATTGGAATCGAGGCTGGGATAACAATTTTTCGAATATGACTTAATGGTGGAAGCTTTAATACACGACTAACATTAACCAAGTCTTTATTAATTGATGCGACACCTACCGAGGTATTAATCACCATTGGCCACAAACAACAGAGTGTTACCGTAATCATTGAATTAATAAATGACTTTGGAACAATAGGATCTGCCGATACATATAACGCACTTACAACCATGGTTACTAATGGCAACCATGCAAGTGGTGATACCGGTTTAAATATTTGAATAATAGGGTTTACTGCTGTATTGAGCGTTTTACTTAAGCCGATTGCTATACCTAGTGGTATTGCAATAATCGCAGCAAGAAAAAAACCACTCATCACTGTTATTAAACTCGTGATAATTTGATCTAGAAAAGTTTCTTTTCCAGTATATTTTCGTTTCTTAGCTATATAATCTGGATTTTTAGCTAGCTTTTTAGCATTTCGCTCTTCTTGACGTTGGTAAAAAGCTTCTTCTTTCTCTCTCTCAGTAATATGTTCACTATACAGTCCACCAAATTGTTTCCACACTTCACCTGGTCCAGGAAAATTACCTAGTGATGTTTCAATATTTTTTGCCGCGAAAGACCACAATACTAAAAAAACAAATATACCTAATATTGGAATAACCACTTGTTGAAATGCATTCGTAACAAATGCAATTACACTAGTTGGGATATCAGTATTGTTCCCCAGTTTATGAATTAGTGTGCTTGACATCTCTTAATAGCCTATATGCTTTGTAGATTGATTTAGACCTTATCACCTGCTTTCAAACCAATTGAAAACTTTTCTAAATATTCATTTGGTTTTGTGCCATCGTAAGTGATTCCGTCAATGAATTCAGGTTGTGGAGGCTTATATCCAGATTCACTTTCAAATACTGGGAATCCTTCTGCATCTGCTAAACCTTCTTCAATTAAAGAAATTGCAGCTTTCGCATAAATATCAGGTCGATATACTTTTGCTGCCATCTCTTTATACCAATCATCTGACTTATCTTCGTCTATTTGACCCCAGCGTCGCATTTGTGTGAGATACCAAATAGCATCCGAATAATATGGATAGGTTGCGTTGTATCTAAAGAAAACATTGAAATCAGGAATTTCTCGCTTATCTCCTTTTTCATATTCGAATGTACCGGTCATGCTGTTTGCAATTACATCGTAATCTGCACCAACATAGTTTGATTGTGAGAGAATTTTCACAGCTGCAGGACGATTCGCATTATCATTTTCATCTAACCAGATAGCAGCACGAATTAAAGCTCGTGTTAAACGTAATGTTGTATTCGGATACTTTTCAGCGAATTCCGCAGTTATTCCAAAAACTTTTTCAGGATTGTTTTTCCAGATTTCATAATCGGTAATCACGGGAACGCCAATGCCTTTGAATACAGCCTGTTGATTCCAAGGTTCACCTACGCAATAACCGTAAATGGTTCCTGCTTCTAAAGTTGCTGGCATTTGTGGTGGTGGAGTTACGGATAACAAAGCATCCGCATCAATTTGGCCTGAAATATCACCTTTATGTGGTGCATAAAAGCCCGGGTGAATGCCTCCAGCTGCTAGCCAATAACGTAATTCATAGTTATGTGTTGACACTGGAAATACCATTCCCATATTAAATGGCTTTCCTTCTTCTTTGTATTTCTCTACAACCGGTTTTAAATAATCAGCTTTGATTGGATGAACAGGCCGACCATCTTCCATCTTTGGAATGTTAGGTTTCATTTGTGCCCAGATATCATTTGAAACGGTAATTCCATTACCATTTAAGTCCATCGAAAAAGGCGTAATGATGTGAGCTTTTGTTCCAAAACCAATCGTTGCCGCAAGAGGTTGACCTGCAAGCATATGCGCCCCATCTAATTGACCGTCGATTACGCCATCAAGCAAAACTTTCCAGTTTGCCTGGGCTTCAATCGTTACATATAAACCTTCATCTTCAAAATATCCGTTTTCATAGGCAATCGCGATCGGTGCCATATCAGTGAGTTTGATAAATCCAAACTTAAGATCTTCTTTTTCTGGCTCACCGATTTCTGCATGGGCAGCACTATGCACTAGCAAAATTAATGTGAATAGGCAGATGATGCCAATATGTTTAATATTTTCTAAGTTGTAGCGTATGTAAGTCATATATTTTATTGATCTGCTTTCCTGCACGTTAATCTCCTGAACAGTTTGATTTTATTCAATTGCAAGCAATAAAAAAGGTGTCTTATGTCACGCGAGATCACGCACATAACTTGACACCTTTGTCTTTTGGGGCCCTAAAGCCTGCAACCTAATTTTGTTATCTATTGATTAGATAACTACTTAATAGCAATTTCCTTGCCAACTTTTTTCATCTAATTCATTGATTATTTTGCCTTTCTTTAACAATTTCGCACATTTAAATAGCATTAATGATCTATTTTAGTGCACTGTCAATTTAATATTGGACTTATAAACATAAATGCCTTAAGTGTTTAAGTTTGATTAATCGTTCATTTATAAGGTTTTGATAATCTTCCTTAACCCCTCTTTTCAATATAATGCTTGATACGTAAATCCCTGGTAAAAGCAGAACTACGAAAAGTATTTTAAATTGATCTGGTAAAGCGAGTGATGCGAGTGGCAATAAATATAATGGCCAGCTAAATAATATTCCACGCACACCATGTTTGATACTTAGTAATGAACCTGCAAAAAACCGATTTCTGCGCTGTTTAAGTGAATTATATGAGGCCAGAAATACTCCACGCTCAAAGTCGTTATCGATTTCAGAAAGTTTTTTTGAATGAATTTCCTGGTACATGATTTGATCACCAGCACAAATTTAGTGAATGTTTGTTAGTACACCCGCTTCAGTTCGCTCAGCAAGCCTTGTCTCACGTGCATGTTCCTCAAAACCTGGATTTTTCCAAAAGAATGCGCCTGGCATAGTAGTAGGTATTACTAGGGCATAAAATATACTACGACTAAGGATTGCAGTTAAAAAGGCAATGCTAGAAATCACTAACCACACGAATACACCAAAGCTTTCATGTAATCCATAAAGCGACACTGCCAACAATAGAATTACAGATATACCTAGTCCCAAATTGCGAAGCAAATAACTTTTCCCATAGGTAGTCGTTTGTTCATGATGCGATGCGGCGGATTCACCATTATGAGTTTTTAAATATTGAACATGCCAATATAAACCAAATATCTCAAGCATTACTCCAAAAGCTGCAAACAAAGAAAGTATTGATAAAATTTGATTGAAAGGTTGACCTTGTGTTGCCTGATAGATGACATAAACACTCGCAACAAGTACCGAACCCAATGTGATCATATTTCCATAAAAAGAAGTGAGTACATACCAATGATTCCAATAAGGCCTAGCAGGAATTCGATATATTGAATGCATAAAATACAATGCAATAACTCCAGAAAACGCAGCGCCCCATCCTGTTACACTGATTAATATGGAGGTAATAATTTCTGGCATCCATCTAAATAAACTGGGTAAACCAGTGAGAACCGTATAAATACCAAGAAAATTATAAAATACTGCAATACCTGCCACTTCGCGGCTCACTGGCGAATAACGCAAGTTGTTAAATGCACGATAAAAGCGATGCGGCTTACCGAGATGCATCGTTGATAGTACTAAGGCAAACGTTTGCGTTCCAATTAAAGAAAATAAAAATAAAGTCCATAGTACAGGATTAGCATTGGCTGAAAAAATAGATAAGCCAAACTTAGGAGACAAATACAAAATTAAAAACACACCTATGACTAATTGCGATATCAGTGTAAAAATTATTAATGGATTTTCGCGTGTGCTTAATTTTTTAAAACTCCATTTTTTTTGATGTGATTTTTTATCGACTTTAGATTTAAATTGATCATTTTCATCGCGTTCATATCGAATAGGTATAGTATCTGTACGCTTCATTTCTTTTGGTAAACTAGACGTTTGCTGAAAACGAATATTAGGATGTGTAATTTCTGGGTTTGGAAACCCTGGTATTTGCGTTTCTAATTGAGTTCTGTTTTCTGGAGTCGTTTCCACAATACCAAAGTCAAGAGCTCCAGCAAGACATGCAGAAACACACGCTGGTTTTAACCCTACCTCAAGTCGATCCACACACATATTACATTTTTCAACATGTCCTTGTTGATGATCCAACTGAGGGGCATTGTATGGACACACCCATGTGCAGTAGCCACAACCAAAACAAATATCAGGGTCCTGTAAAACGGCTCCGTACTCAGCGAATTTTGTATATGCTCTAGTAGGACAGCCTTTTAAGCAAACAGGGTCATCACAATGATTGCAGGCCATGGATATATTCAAGCGTGTATAAGAAGGGTAAGAACCTCCTTCTACATAACCCACGGATCGAAATGCAATATGTGAAGGCAAATCATTTTTTTCTGAACAAGCTGCTTCACAAGCATGGCAAGCAATACATTTATCCGCAGAGAAGTAAAAGCCATGCTGTTTATAACGATTTGGATTATCACCAATCATTGAATCATTATTAATATTTAAACTTTTACCGCGCAATTCACTATCGTCGGGGACTGTTTCAATGTTTTTGCCATATTTATTAATTGTAGGGTGATCTACGTCTGCAATATAAGCATAAGCTTGTTCTTTTGGCCTTTGCTCAAACATTAGAAATCCCTTGCCATAGCATTTTTATAGGCCGCATCTTTTTGATCCTGAATGCGTTCAATATTCACTGCACTTTGTTTATAGGCAGGTTGCCTAGAGTGTGGATCCAATAAACCTAAAGTTAGACGATTTACACATTCATGGAAATGAAAAGGAATAAATATTGAATCTTTAGCTACACGGTGAGTACATTGCGCCATGACAATGGCATCACCTCGTCTTGAAGTAAGTCGAACATAATTACCATGTTGGATATCCAACTCCGCTGCTGCATCCGGATTGATTTCCATATAGGGAGTTGGACTAAATTTATTTCCATTGGCAACTTTTCCAGTACGAGTACGAGTATGGAAATGTTCAACCACTCGACCCGTGTTTAACCAAAAAGGATAGTTTTCATCTGGTCGTTCATTGTTATCAATAAAAGGTAACGCAATTAATATAGCTTTACCGCTTGTAGTTTGAAAAATTCCATCTGAATACAATCTTTTTGTACCATTAGGAGCAGTTTCGTCATTGCAAGGCCATTGCATTCCACGTGATTGTTCTATTTTTTCATAACTCATGCCTGAATAATCAAGCATTCTTCCTTTTGACAATGTTTTAATCTCTTCAAACACAGCCTCGGATGTTTCAGGAAAAGTAATATTTTTTCCTTGTTCAAAATACTTTGAAATCTCATTAAATATCCAAAGATCAGGTTTAGATTCACCATAAGGATCTGTCACATTACGAATAATATTTACTCGTCTTTCCGTGTTTGTAAAACAACCTTCTTTTTCCGCCCACACTGCAGCAGGGAAAAATACATGACTGTATTGATTTGATTCAACATCCCTATACGCATCTTGTACCACTAAAAATTCTAGCTTCTCTAACGTTTTTCGAATTCGTGGAGTATTGGCCATTGAAGTCATAGGATTAGTTGCTATTAACCACAATCCTTTAATTTGACCCGTTTCAATCGCTGGCAATATGTCTGTCATAAACATGCCACGCTTCTTGGGAAAGAATTCTTCATCCACTCCCCAAAATTCAGCAATTTCTTTACGATCTCCTTCATTTTCAAGTGAACGATAGCCAGGTAAACCCGAGCACGATGACCATTCACGTGTGCCCATGGCATTACACTGACCGGTAATCGACAATGATGTAGAACCCGGTTTACCCAAGTTTCCAGTGATTAAATGCAGATTATTAATCGCAACAACGCCGTCAGAACCATGAGTACTTTGATTGATACCCATAGTCCAAATTGACATTGCTGCTCCTGCATTTCCAAATGCTCGCGCAACATTTCGAATAGTATCCTCATCAATTCCGCAAATTTTTGATGCAGTAACTGGGTCATATTGTTTTACTAAATTGTAAAACTCCTCATATCCTTCTGTATAAGTATCAATGTAACCTGGGTTATGAAGACCTTCTTCTATTATCACATATGCTAATGCATTCAAAAGTACTAAATCTGTTCCTGGAGAGATTGCTAGATGCATATCCGCATGTTGAGCGAACATTGTTACGCGCGGATCAATAACAATAAGTGGAAAATTTCTTTTCTCGCGAACTTCCATCAAACGCCAATAAATAATTGGATGTTGCTCTGGTAGATTAGAGCCGAAGGCTAATAAACATTCTGTGTGTTCAAAATCTTCATAGCATCCAGGTGGCCCATCTGAGCCAAATGAACGTTTGTATCCAGACACGGCAGAAGACATACACAATGTTGTGTTGCCATCATAATTATTTGTACCGATTACACCACGAGCTAATTTGCCAAGGGTATAAAACTCTTCCGTCATAATTTGGCCAGTCGATACGATAGAAAATGCATCACGACCATATTGTTCTTGGATTCGTGTAATTTCACTAGCTGTTTTTTGTAATGCAGTATCCCAACTTACTTCTTCAAATTCGTCCCAATATTTTTCACGCATCAGTGGTTTGTTACCACGGCCTTTGGTTTTTCTAAAAAGCTCATGCTCGAAGATGCCTTTTATACAAAGTTTACCGCGATTAACATCTGCATCAGCCACACCACGTGACGAAACTGCCTCACCCTTCTTATCTATTCCAACTTCTATAGAACAGCCCGTAGAACAATAACCACATGTTGCATACTTCCATTCAACAACACCTTTATCAGCGATCTTTATCGGGTTCTTTAGTTTACGGCCGTATAACATGGTTAGTACACATCACGTAGGTAACGTTTATTTTTAGTCATAGTCTTCACAAAGTCTTCAGCGCCAGTTTCGGACATGCCGCCTTCTTGTTGCACAATTTTCTTAAGCGCATGATCGACATCCTTTGCCATTTTTATTGCATCGCCACAGACGTAAAAATTTGCGCCTTTTGATATCCAAGACCAAATAACTTTTGCACATTCGAGCATGCGATCTTGTACATAAATTTTATGTTCCTGATCACGCGAAAAAGCCGTATCTAGACGTGTTAAACAGCCAATTTCCAAAAAACGCATGAGCTCATCTTTATACAGAAAATCGTTTTCTTCACTGGGATTACCAAAAAATAACCAATTTTTTCCAGTGTCTTCTCGTTTACTTCGCTCATGCAAAAATGCACGAAATGGTGCAATACCTGTACCAGGCCCAACCATAATTACTGGAGTATCAGGATTTTCAGGAAGAAGAAATTCGTGTGTAGGCTGAATATAAACTCTGATGGTATCTCCCACTTTTAAACGTTGAGATAAAAATGTTGAAGCAACTCCTACCCTACTACGATCACGACGTTTATATTCAACAACGCCGACCGTTGCATGCACTTCATCAGGGTGCGCGCTTAACGTTGAAGAAATAGAATAAAGACGAGGCTGAATTTTTCCTAATGAATTAACTAATTTTATTGGATCAACCTCAACACTGTTAAAATCTTCAAGTAGCTCTAATAAATCACAACCCTCCTCAATTCCCTCTTCAGAAAGCTTTACTAAAGCTTCTTTTTCAGTCTCATCGCTCGCACATTGACTTAAGTACTCAATAGACTCATCCGAGGGTTTAGTAATATCCAAATAATTCGATAATACATTTTGCAAAGTGAGTTCATAGTTATCCATAACTATGAGCATATTTGGATCGACCTGCATAAAGGAGATGATCTTGTCTGCCAGTTCAGGAGGATTTTTAGGATAGATCCCTAACGCATCTCCCGGTTGATAAGTAATTCCACTTCCTGATAAATCGATTTCTACATGACGAGTATCTTTTACTGAATGATCTGCATTCAAAGTAGAAACACTTTTTACTTTTGCCAAGAATGGGTGTTTTCGATCGTAAGCAAATTCTGTACTAGATGAACTTTGATTTACTTGGTTATTATTTTCTTCTGTAAGCTCTACGGCAGGTGCATCTGCCATTAAACTTTTCAGTTTTTTAGAAGTAGGCCTTCCTCCAGGTGAACAAAGTGTTAAGTCAGATTCAGCTCCCGTTACAATAGCTTCTGCATAGGTTTTACATAAGTATCCACATTGCCCACAATCTTGTTGCCCCATAGCGGCCATAAGCTGCAAATTAAAGGTTCGATCTTTAGCAAGCTCCATACGCTCTTCCAAAGGCATGGTGTCATCGTGCCAGGGATAGTCTTCATCATCTTCAACTGTTGAATCATCTGTGGAATTAAGATCGGCATTTTCCAACCCTATATAACCAACAAAAAACCCATTTAACCAAGCGCGCTGATCATCCGTGAATGGGGCATTTTCTGGAATGATTTCTATGGACATGTTACTAAGCGGCTTTATCTTTTTGTTGTAATAATTCAAGCAATTCATTACAGGAATTGCGTGCAGCAAATTCAAAGAACAGCTCATCTTTGCTTTTGCGATGCTGCATATATACATCCAAAATATTTAAAATCAATTGTGGAATCAGCTCCGCATCAACTCCCTGCATAAATTCTTTTGCGATAGCTTGTTTATCAGCAAATCCGCCTCCAAGATAAACGTCGTATCCTTCGGCTGGATCTTCATCTTCACCTTTATCAACTTTGGTAGCGAGTAATCCGATATCACCGATATAATGTTGTGCACAAGAATGATGGCAACCTGTTAAATGGATATTAATCGGTTGATCAAGCTCAAGATTACATTCAACATGATCAGCAATAACTGATGCATGAAGCTTTGTATTTGAATTTGCAAATTTACATCCCCAATTCCCAGTGCATGAAATTAAGTTTGCTCGAATATTGCTAGCAGACCAATGTAATCCGAGTTGTTCAATTTTTTGTTTAACCGTTTCAATATCAGAATGCTTAATATCTGAAATGATTAAGTTCTGCCAAACAGTTAATCGTATACATCCGCTTCCATATTGTTCAGCAATATCAGCTAAGCCATGCATCTGCTCCGCTTCGAGCCTACCTACAGAACAAACCACTCCAATATAAGATAAGTTTTCTTGTTTTTGCTCATGCACACCTACATGTGCCATGCGGTTTATACTTTTGCGTGCAATACATTTTTCTAATGGAAATTTTATGACCTCAAAATCACATTTTTCCTCAACTACCTGCATAAACTTATCGAAACCCCATTCATCAAGAACGTACTTCAACCTAGCTTTAGTGCGATCCGTTCGATCTCCGTTTTCAATGAATACGCGTATCACTGCTTTCGCCATCGACACACATTGTTCCGGAGTTAAAAGTATTCCTGTATCTCGAGCAAAATCTTCATGACCTGTAATCCCACCCAATTGCATACGAAAAAAAACACCTGGCTCAACACCCTGATCTTCTTCTACACGTACAGCTGCAAAACCAATATCATTGGTATCTTCTAGAACGCTAACCGCACCACCACCATCAAATGCGATATTAAATTTACGCGGCAAACCATACATGTCTCGGTGATACAAAATGTAATAATGTAATTCACGTGCCAACTCTCTCGTGTCATAAATTTCATCTGTTGAAATTCCTGAAAGCGGGTTTCCCGTTACATTGCGAATATTATCTGCCCCTGCACCACGATTCATTAATCCTAAATCTTGAAGTGCTAACAGGAAATCAGTCGCGTCTTTTGCTTCTATTTCACGAATTTGTAAATTTGCTCGTGTGGTGACATGCGTGTAACCACCACCATATTGAGAAGCTAACTTAGCTACTTCACGAAATTGGAATGCACTAATAATTCCATTTGGCATTCGCAATCGAGACATAAAGGAGTCTTGCGCAGGAGCTACATAAAAAAGTCCATGAAACTTATATCTAAATACATCTATGCCTTTAGGGTAAACACCCTCCTTGGCGTTTTTGAGCATTTGATCCCAATAATCAAAGGGATGATGTTCACGCTTGGCTTTTTCTTCTGCACAAAGCTTTTTACCTGATTTTAGAAATTTATTTTGTGCTTCTATCTGAATTTCATCAGGATTTTTACCTATGCTTACGCCATAGTCGGACTTTGCTTGAACGCCATTACCAACAGCGCTGGCTTTCGCAACTTGCAAACCACTGGCAAGCCCTTCTAAGTAACGTTTTTGTTCGTTTGAAAAATCTTCTTCCATTTTAAACTTTCAAAATATTTAGTTTTAAGCATTGAACTCTTCAAGCTTATTTCTAGTGACAACATTTGAATGAACATTAAAGTCATAGATGTATTCAACAATTTTTTCACTATCAAAGACTTGTCTATCAAAAAATACATCTGCACCCATTTGAATAGCTTTGCCAGTCTCGTCTAAGGTCCAACTCGTTTTATGAACACCCTCTTTCTTATGAGTAGATGCTGGATATGTTAAGCCAATTTCTGTTGCTGCCTTTGCATATAAATCTGTGCGATAAACTAATGCAGCAGTTTCTTTAATATTGATGGGTATTTGTATGTCGCCCCATCGATACATTTGAGTAAGAAACCACTCTGCATGACTCTGCCAAGGGAAATTAGCAACATAACGGTTAAATACATTAAAGTCGGGAAATGATTCTGCAGGTAAGTGGCGTGCATACTGATATGTACCCGTCATTGACATTTTTATGACATCTAATGGCGCATTAACATATTCTTTATTTGCGAGAATATTCGCGACTTCCGACCTATTATCAGAATGTTCAATCCAATCTGATGCTTCCATTAGTGAAATCAATAATGCTTGATATGTATTTGGATTTTTTTCAGCCCAACTATTTGTAACCGCAAATACTTTCTCAGGACTATTGTTCCAAATTTGATATTTAGTTGTGAGCACCCTACCTACACCTGCTTTTACAGCGAGTTGATTCCATGGCTCTCCCACGCAATAACCAACAATATTCTGAGCCTCAAGATTTGAAACCATATATTCTGGTGAAATTACAACTAGTCGAATATCTTCGTCCGGATTAATACCCGCAGCAGCCATCCAATAACGCAATTCATAGTTATGTGTTGAAGTAGGAAAAACCGTTGCAAAAGTCATCGGATCGCGTCCCGCTTTTCTATCCATATCAATTACTTTTTTCAAAGCACGTGCAGTTATAGGACTTTCTTTCATAGCTTCAGGATCTAGCTCAAGCATCCGTGCATACAATTCATGTGAAATAGTTATGGCATTTCCATTTAATGCCATGATGAATGCTGCCTGCATCGGTTTTTGAATGGTTCCAATGCCTAAGGTAGAAGCTAGTGGCATGGTCGCAAGCATTTGAGCACCATCTAAATTACCAATAGTCACGCGATCACGTATATTTGACCAAGACGATTGCTTTTGTAACTTTACATTTAGCCCGTTCTTTTTGAATATTCCTAACTCTTTAGCAAGCACTAAACTAGCGCAGTCTGTGAGTGGCACAAACCCAAGAGAAAGTTCAGATTTTTCTAAGTGCATAAGGTTCTTGTTATACCCCTTTGCTGCCAACCAGCTTGATTGTGTAGCGACACCAAAAGCACCGGCCAAATGAACGCCTGACTTAAGAAAGTCTCTTCTTGATATTCCAGTTTTTTGTGAGTCATCTTCCGCCATGACGAATCAATTTTTAAATTTTTCATACGTAAAAAAAAACGGCGCACCGAACTTATAGAAATTCGATAGACACCGTTGTCTGTTTGCTCGCACTTCAGCAAGCCAAATGGTTTTTTAACCATTAAACCAAATTATGCGTAATTACTACATGAATCATGCCAAAAATTACTCTAATTCTAAATTCATAAGTCATTGTAGTACTAAGCTATAATATATTTATGGAACTTCTTATGTTCGTTCGTGGTGCAAATTAAATATTTATGCACTGATTTTGTGCTTATTCGATCGCATTGGTAATTGAAATTAAATTACGAGCCGCTTCACCAATTGTAATTTTTCGATCCATTGCTATCTTTCTGAGCGCTTTATACGCTTGCTCTTCATTCATTTTGTGATATTTGTTTAATAGACCTTTAGCAATATCGATATCTTTTCGGTCTGCTAATTTCGATTTAGTGACATCAAGCTCTTGTTTCAGAGATTGATACTCTTCAAAACGTGTTATCGCTACATCAATAACAGCTTTAATGCGGCTTTCTTGTAATCCATCAACTACATATGCACTTACTCCAGCCTTAATAGCATTATTCATTGAAGTTTCGTCACTTTCACTGGTAAATAGAACAATGGGTCTAGGTTGATTTCTAGTAACCATGTGCACATTTTCTAAAATATCTCGATCAGGTGAGTCCGTATCCACAACAATCACATCAGGTTGGTGTTTCTCAATTTCACCAAGCAAATCAATGCTTTTTTTAGTGCCATATATCACTAAACAACCGTTATCCAATAGAACCTGCTCGACCATACTCGCCCGAACTGGATCATCATCCAACAACATTACGGAAAGATTTTTTTTCAAAATTTAATTCAGTTAGTGAAATTTAAATTACTTTAATAGCGTACACATCAACAACCAATAATCTTCAAGAGAGATGCAAGATCTGCACCAAGCTGATTCATTTGGCGTACATAAATAGTGCGCATCATCCTTTCTTTCATAACTTTTTACAAAAATAAATTCATGTTCTCGTGATTAATATGACTATATTCATAACTTTATCTCAAATTTAAAAAACTTGGCACCAATTTTGCTGTATCTAAATAAAATTTAATTGTGCAGTGATTATTTTAAAACTGCTTCAAAATGCACTGCAGCATTTTAAAAAGACAACGAAGTCATATCTATATTTTATGTAGGTATGGCTTTTTTTTTATCTCTTGAAAAAGAGAAAACTACAAATGTGGAGGCCATTAATGAATCTACGGAAAACAATAATCACAGGGAGTATTTTGTTAGGTACTTTATTCTTTTTGAGTCATGCATCTGCAGATGAACAATTAGATGAATTCACAAAAGCATTAACAAGTGGGAAAGTAAAACTGAATGTACGACTTCGTTTTGAAGATGTAGATGATGATGCAGCAGGATTACGAAGCGCTGAACTATTAAGTTTACGCACAAGATTAGGCTATGAAACTGGGGATTTTCGTGGTTTTAAATTATTTGGCGAGATGGAAGACATCCGCGAAGTTGCGAGTATTGATGATTACAATGACGGACCTAACGGGAATGGCATGACAGAGTTTGCATTAATACCGGACCCAGAAGAAACCGAACTGAACCAACTCTATCTTCAGTATGGAAAAGACTACGGGAAAACAAACATATTAATTCGTCACGGTAGAGAACGCCAAAAATGGGATAACGATCGATTCATTGGCAATGTTGGTTGGAGACAAAACGAACAAACCTATGATGGCACTTCCTTAGTACTTGGTTTTAAGGAGTTAGGATTAACAGTTCGATATGCGCATCATACAAATGTAAACCGAATTTTTGGGGATCAGGCTGAGACGGTTGGAGACTTTAACGTTGATAGCCATAACTTCAATGTCAATTTTAACAAGCTGAAGTTCTTAAATGCCACTGCCTATTACTACGATTGGGAAAGTGACGAACCCGCCACAAATGGCGGGGGCTTTGGTGAAGATGATGACCGTGAGACTTATGGTGTTCGTACTTTATGGAATTTCCCAGTCGGACAAACAGCTAAGTTATTAGGCACAGTCGAATATGCATCACAAGATGATAGTGGTAGTGCGGAGAATTTTAGTTCAGTCGATTACACCTTATTCGAAGCAGGTGTCGGTTTCAAACTAGGTAGTGTGCCATTAACGATTAAAGTCGGACAAGAAACTTTAGAAGGCAACTTGGATGATGGTGAGAGCTTCATTACACCTTTTGCAACATTACACGCATTTCAAGGTTGGGCTGATAAGTTTCTGCTCGCAGGAATCACTGGGATATACGGTGGTGCAGGTGCAGCTGGCATAGAAGATACATACGTATCTGTAGGGACAAGTCTATGGGGAACAAAACTCTTAGCGGTGTATCACGAGTATGAGCCAGATGAGTCAGGCACGGGTTTTAGTGAGTACGGTACTGAATTAAATCTTCTCGCAGTTAAAAAGTTCGGCAAACATTACACGCTAGGCGCAAAGTATGCAGACTTTAGTGAAGAAGATGATTTCACTTCAGACACAGAAAAACTCTGGATCTGGGGTCAGATTAATTTCTAAGTGCAAGCCCAAATGCATAACACTGCTGAACAACTTCCTCCTAAAGTAATAACTCCTCCAGAAAGAGGGCCATTACCTGTAATAGTAGTTGGTAATGGCCCTTCAGGTATGCGAGTTGTGCGTGAACTTTTATCACACAATTCTGATATTCCAATAATCATCTACGGAGAAGAGCAATATGAAGCCTATAACCGTGTTCAGCTTTCGTCTTGGTTAGCAGGTGAAATCGATTGGGAAACATTATTACAACCACTTGATAAGAATGAGGCACACAATGTAACCGAAAAAGTGGGTTACAAAATTGATTCGATTAATGTTGATAACAAAACCGTTACTGATAACACAGGGAATATTCAACATTATTCAAAATTGGTCTTAGCAACGGGTTCTAATCCACATATACCTAAAATTAAAGGTATTCATGCAACAGGTGTATATACTTTTCGCAACTTAAAAGACGCTAATGCGTTGTTAGCTAGACGTGCGAGTAGCCACCACACGGTAGTACTAGGTGGAGGATTACTTGGAATTGAATCGGCACGTGCCATGCAAATCGGTAACACTAAAGTTACATTAATTGAAAATACAGATCGATTGCTAGGTCAACAGTTAGATAATGAAGCATCGAAATTATTACAAAAGGAAATTGTGTCGCTTGGCATTGACATCATTATTGGTGACGGTGTTATTGAAGCAATAGTCAACGAAAGATTAAATGGAATTCGACTTCGTTCTGGAAAAGAAATTGCTTGTGACACCCTAATCGTTGCGACCGGTATTCGACCAAATATCAATCTTGCTAAATCTGCAGGTCTCACATATTCACGTGGGATAACGGTTAACAATGCAATGCAAACTTCAAACAGAGATATTTATGCTATTGGTGAATGTGTGGAATACCAAAGCAAAGTATATGGCTTAGTTGCACCTGGCTTGGAGCAAGCTTCTGTAGCCGCTGCTAACATTTCAAAAATTGTAAATAATTATGCAGGTTCTATTGCTGCATCGCGTTTAAAAGTGGTGGGCACCCAAGTATTTAGCATGGGACCAATGGGAGTAAACGAAATACAACACTTTGGTATAACTTATTCTTATCATGATGACAAAAAAGGCGTTTATAGAAAAATATTAGTCCATCGTTATCGATTAAAAGGAGCAATCGGTATTGGAGACTGGGCAGAAACGGTTCGCTTACAAACCATAATCGGGAAAAACAAGTGGATCTTCCCTTGGCAAATTGTCCGATTTATAAATTCTGGAAACATTTGGCCAGAAGAAGTCAGCCAAAGTGTAAATGCATGGCCATCTCATGCTTTGGTATGTCAATGCATGGGCGTTACACGCGGTTCCATAGGGAATGCAATTTCAGCTGGTGCATGCAAACTTGAAGAAGTTTCAAAGAAAACAGGCGCGAGCACGGTGTGCGGTTCTTGCAAACCACTTGTGCAAGATCTTTTGGGTACTCAAAGCATGCACGAACCTGTCGCTATGTATAAAACCCTCATTGGGTTCTCCAGCTTTGCATTATTAGCAGCACTATTATTTTTCCTCGCCCCGGCAATTCCCTATGCAACATCTGTTCAACATGACTGGCATTGGGATGTTTTATGGAGAGAACAATTCAATAAGCAAGTTTCTGGTTTTACTATATTAGGCTTATTCATAGTTGGGCTATTAGTTTCACTGCGTAAGCGCATTCGCATTTTCGACAAACTAGGCAAGTTTGAATTCTGGCGCATGTTTCATATTTTGTTGGGAATACTAGCTGTACTTGGCTTAGTAGCACATACAGGCTTTCGAATGGGTAATGGATTAAGCTTTTTCTTAATGCTTAGTTTTACATGCATGATATTTGTTGGCGCTATTTCTACTGGTGTAATTGGTTTTGAACATCGCATAAGTAACGCACTTGCAACACGTGTAAGAAGACTTTCTGTTCTTTGGCATATTTTGCTTTTTTGGCCGGTTCCTGTGTTACTGGCCTGGCATATTTTAAAAAGTTATTGGTATTAAAAGTGAACATTTATGACCAAAAAAAATACTTTGAAACTTTGGACCATTTGGGTTTTAGCAAGTATTTTACTTGTGCTTATTTTTGCCTATCAGTTATTAGGAAATGGTGTAAGCAAAGCCATTTTTATGCCTGGCGATTTAAGTATGGGACATCATCAATTGGAAGACGCTTGCGAAAGTTGTCATACCGATGCGTTTGGGGGCGGAGAAGTGTTACAAGAAGCTTGTATTAATTGTCATGGAGATCAACGTATAAAACCGTTTGACTCGCATCCACGTTCAAAATTTAAAGATCCAAGAAACGCAAGTCGTTTAGAAAAAATAAACGCACTTATGTGCACAAGTTGTCATGTGGAACATAAACCCGAAATCACCCAAAAAGATGGGCTTACACAACCTATTGACGTTTGCTTTCATTGTCATGCAGACATTGGTGAAGAAAGACCTTCACACGTCGGCATGGAGTTTACTACATGCAAAAACTCCGGTTGTCATAATTTTCATAACAACCGCGCCTTATATACCGACTTTCTAGTAAAGCATATGGATGCACCCATGCATATGCCGAATCCGCATTTACCTGAAACTGAGTTTGTAAGTGTTTTAGAAGAAATCCTTGAATACCCACATGACTCCTACCCTGTCCAAACATTGCAATCAAATGATGCAGATGCTCCTGAAGTTTCTAATAAAGATGAATCCATACATCGTGATTGGTTAGAAACAGCACATGCTAATGCAGGAGTGAATTGTAGTGCATGCCATCAAACCCGTAATGAAGAGAACGAACTTTCTACTTGGAACGACCACCCAGGCATGGAAAGTTGCCAAACCTGTCATGGAACGGAAGTAGAACGATTTAAATTAGGTAAACACGGTATGCGCTTAGCCGTTGGGTTATCTCCTATGATGCCTAAAGATGCAAAACTGCCTATGAACAAGAATGCTGCACATGAAGAACTCACATGCACAAGTTGTCATGGCGCACATCGCTTTGACACGACTGTTGCTGCAGTTGAGAGCTGTTTGGAGTGCCATGCAGATGAGCATTCTCTTGCATATAAAGATTCTCCTCATTTCTCTTTATGGCAACAACAAATTGTAACAAATGGCAGCTCTGATTCAGGTGTTTCATGTGCGAGCTGTCATATGCCAAGAGTGGAATATGACGTAAACGATTGGCTCACACGCGTAATGGTGGATCACAATCAAAGTGCAAGTCTTTCACCAAACAGCAAAATGATTCGCTCATCTTGCATACATTGTCATGGCCTAGGTTTTTCAATTGGCGCATTAGCTGATCAAGAACTAATTGAGAACAATTTTAATGGTAAACCTAGCGTACATGTAGAAAGCATTGATCTAGCTAGAAAAGATAATGAAAAATATTTACAAAAAATGAATAAATGAAATCAAATTTAAATTCATCAGAAGTACAAGCACCAATAATTAAGTGCTGACTCGATGCAAACTCCAACCAACTCAAAATAGCAGAGGAAATTATGAAATATAAACTAAAAAATTCTTGGATAATTTTATCCTTTACATTTATCACTGTATTAGTTGCCGGCATCGCCTGGGCATCGGATGTTGGTGATAATCCCTCAATAACACCAAGAACAATGGCTGATGCATTGCATATGGTGATGGACTCAGATAGAGCCGTTTACACGAAAAAAATTGTGAACCGTCTTGTGAAAAAAGAAAAAGTTATTAAGGCGAGTGAACATTTTGAAGATGAAAAAGCCTTAGTGCTTCCTGCACAAATGTTCCGCTTTGGCGCTGAGATGGTGGCAGAAAAAGCTGAAAAAAATCCAGACATAAACTTTAGCTATTCATTACAGTCACTTTGGCCAATCAACAAGCAAAATGCTCCAGCAACCGATGCTGAGAAAGAAGGTTTAAAATTTGTAGTGGATAACAAAGGCCAAAACTACTACACCACTGAAGAACTAGGTGGCATCACTTACTTCACAGCTGTGTATGCAGACGTAGCCGTTGCACCGGTTTGCGCAAGTTGCCATAACGACCATAAAGATACACCCAAAAGTGACTTTAAAGTTGGCGATGTGATGGGAGGTGTAGTCATTCGCATTCCTATTAGCGGTTAATCGCAAATATATTGAATGAAACACTTAAATATATTCATTTTAACTACATGCATCGGTTTATTTGTTAATACTGCTCATGCAGACAAACCAGAATATATAAAGTTTGAAGGGAAGCATCTAGAGCATGGACGCTCGATTTGGTTAGACACGTGTGAAAATTGTCATGCATATGGAATTGCAGACTCACCAAACCCATTAGTTCCTGAAGACTGGCGAAAACGCCTTGAGCAGGATGCTAAAGTTCTATACACACATGCGATAGATGGGTTTTTTGGTCCAGATCATTCCATGATGCCAGCAAAAGGTGGTAACGACTCATTAACGGATGATGAAGTGAAAGCTGCGGTAGATTATATGACAGAGCTTGCTCGTTATTACATTAAAAGTAAAAAGGAGGAATAATGACACCTGAACAAAAAACATTAGTGAAAGAATCGTGGACAAAAGTTTTACCTATAAGAGAAGCGGCTGCAGAAATGTTTTATAAACGCTTATTCGAAGCCTATCCTGAAGTGAAACCTTATTTTAAAGGGGACATGAAAGAGCAAGGCAAAAAACTCATGCAAATGATCACACTAGCAGTAAATGGTTTGGATAACCTTGAACCCTTAATAGAGCCAATAAAAGAATTAGGAAATAAGCATGTAAGTTATGGAGTAAAAGCAGAGGATTATGACAAGGTTGGTGCTTCCCTACTTTGGACATTAGAACAAGGTCTTCAAGCAGACTTTACACCCGAAATTAAAGAAGCATGGACCATTACCTATACAGCTGTTGCAGATGTAATGAAATCAGGTGCAAATTATTAGTACACTCTAAAGCTTCTTTTACAACATAGCATAATAAGTTTTTTGATATTGAACCCCGGTCATAGAAGCCAGTTTCATATTACCAAACTTATCGAAAAATAATTATTTTATTCAACAATATTATTGCGAATATTTTTGAATTTTGGATATTTTAATTCACACTCTTCACAACATGCAGTCGTGTATTCGGATTTGTTTTTAGACACGACGCACAATCTTGCATTTTTTTGACTACGGTTGAAATAATTTTGTAACCATTCTCGGTTAAATGAAGGCTTTTGTATCTGAAATCTTCTTCCTTTTCTATTTCTGACATTAAATTAGAGTCAAGCAAATCCTTAATGCATCTCTTTACTGTATTTGTACTGATGTTTGATTGTTCTGCAATATCAGTACGCGTGATTCCTGGTTTTACAAATGCATAAAAAAGCATTTCATAATGATTCATACTTAGTTGAGAAGCAGAGTTGTTTCTGAGTGCTTGAATAGCCGCGATACAACCTGCAATTACATCTTCTTCAGCTGTCATGGACTTAGCCTTTTTGACACTTAAATGTAGTTGTATATTGTAATTACTTTTCAAGCATTTATGTTCATTAGGTGTAAAAACGAACCTAATTAAAAACTTGAATTATTCAATCTGTTAAGGTGAAGAATTAATATAGCGCTCGCACATCATTGTAAGTAATCTGAATTCAACAATGCGAAGCTTACCTAATACGAGAATAATTAGCCTTTCTACTTAAATAGCAAGGCGTAAATAATTAACGTACTGATTTATAGAAAAGAAATGCGAAGCAAGTGTGAACTGTTAGCTGAAAAAGCAAAGACGTTATGCTTTTAAAATTTCTGTCTCCCCTTCCGTTCTACCAATAATGACTGCACCGCATGAGTCACTAAACACATTCACAGAGGTTCTGCACATATCCAACACACGATCTACCGCGAGAATTAAACCAATTCCCTCTGCTGGCAAACCAATTGCGGCCAAGATTATGGCAATAGCGACTAAACTTGCTGAAGGTATGCCTGCCACTCCAATTGATGTCATAAGTGCTAAAATTACAATCGTTACTTGTGTGCCCAGTGTTAAATCTAATCCATAGGCTTGGGCAATGAATATAGCAGCAACGCATTCATATAGCGCTGTGCCATCCATATTTACCGTTGCACCCAGTGGTAACACAAAGCTGGTTACGCGATTCGAAACACCTGCCCTGTCTTCTACACAATCAATCGTGACGGGTAAGGTTGCAGAAGAGGATGCGGTAGAAAATGCAGTGAGTATTGCAGGCATCATGGCTTGGTAATGTTTAATAGGGCTCACCCTACCAATAAACTTTAGTAACAGTGGCATCACTACCACAACGTGAATAAGCAAGGCGATTATCACGGTAAAGAAAAAAGTAAGCAGTGGTCTGAAAGCATCAAACCCTGACACGACCATGACCTTTGCCACCAATGCAAACACACCGATGGGGGCAAACTTCATAACAAGATCCGTAATGAGCATCATCACTTCAAACACCGCTTGCCAGAAACTTTTTAACGTGTTCCCTAAATCAGCTTTGATGCGTGTCATGAAAAAACCAAACAACAAACTGAAAAAGATAATGCCTAGCATTTGCCCATCTGCTGCTGCTTTCACAATGTTGGTTGGAATCATGCGCAAGAATATACCGACCACATCGCCTGATGATTTACCTTCGACTTTTTCCATGACCATGCTGGTATCTTCACTTAACCCCAACATATCTTTTGCAGGTTCGCCATCTACAATGCCAGGCTGAATGATATTCACTACTGCAATACCAATGAGAATAGCAAACGTGCTTGTGACAACGTAGTAACCGAGTGTTTTACCACCCAAACGACCAAATGCATCACCTGAACCAAGATTGCTGACACCCATAATGATGGAAGAGACAATCAATGGAACAATGATCATCTTTAAGGCATTGAGAAACAGTTTGCCAACAAAATCAAAAACTGAAACAAGCGAGATTCCTAAGAAGCTTGTATTGGGACTTACAAGCAATCCAACTACTACTGCAAGTAGCAGAGCAATGAGAATTTGCCAATGAAGTTTAAGCTTCATGGCTGGTGATTATAAAAGAAGTGAACGAATAAACCTAAATATATTTATTGTTCAGCGACGACCTGTTCTTGAAAAATGGTTACATCACCACTTTCTTGAATGGCATCGATTACTGCTGAAAATTCCCTGCGACCGTAATTAACGCGTTGTGAGAGTTGTTGCATTTTCGTCGCATCAACTTCTTCTGAACCATAATTCACTTCACTTAGCTCGATGAGTGCGAATGTGCCATCACCTTGCGAGACACCATCAGCACTGGCGTTACCTGCGGAAGGTTTTTCAATTGTAAATGCACGTTGGCTGATTTCCCCAGGAACACGATTGTCGTCACGACGTACAGCACCATGTGAAATAATTTCTAAATTATTTTCACTTGCTATAGATTCCAGGCTTGTACCGCCTTTAAGCTTTAAAAACAATTCTGAACCAAGTTTGGTTGTATTTTCAGCTGCCTTGCGAACTGTGAGTAGATTTTTAATATCATCTTGTACGCTTTCAATTGGTCTTTGTTCGGCTTTTTTATGCTCTTCAACGCGAACCACAAGCACGTGACCATCTGCAACTTCAATGAGATCACTATTAAGTTTTTCCTCTAACACATCATTGGAAAAAGCGATATTTTTCACTTTTGGAAATGCAAAAATGCCATTGTTATTTGCTGTGGCAAGAAACTCTGTTTGCTTAGCTGAAAAATCAAAATCTGCTGCAACTTCTGGTAACTCATCCGGTTGCTCGACCACAATGTTGGCGAGTTCATCTGCAACTTCAATGAATCGTTGTTGTGCGATTTGACTCTTTTGCTCATTGATAATTTTTTCTCGCACACTTTCAAACGGTTCTTGCTCTGGAGCTTGAATTTCTGTGAGTTTTAAAACTTGTACGCCCTGTTCGGTTTTTACTGGTCTACTAATGCCGTCTATATCTAATGAAAACAGTGCATCTTCTAAATCTTTATTTGTAAAATCACCTGGCGCGATAAACCCGATATCACCACCTTTATCTGCTGATAAGGTATCTTCAGAATGTTGGCTTGCAAGCTCTGAAAAATTAGCGCCATCTTTTAATTGCTTGACGATGTCTTGTGCTTTTTCCATCGCCGTATCCCATTCGATCGCATCTTCACCGACTTCGGATGGCACTTTAAACATGATATGGCTGACTTTACGCAATTCTGGAGACATATAACGCTCTAGTTGTGATTCATAAAGATCTTTTGCTTCCTCGGCGCTAAAATTAGTGCTGTCTGAAATATCTTGTTCTTTGAGTTCAATATATGAAAGTTTTATTTGTTCTTGCGTTTGGAAGAGATGTTTATTTTCGTTGTAGTAACTTTCAACTTCTGTATCGCTGATTTCAACGCCTTCCTGATTCACAGGCACCACCGCATATTTAAAGTCGCGCGTTTGTTCTGAAATCTTTTGGAAACGTTGCAACTCAACTTTGGGAATAAATGATGAAGCAGCCATTGCGCTTTCAAATTGTCGCAATTTATCTTCTTGGCGTAGTTCGTTTTCCCACTGTGCTTGATTCAATCGCTGTGAGTCCAAAATGCGCTTATAAAGCGCGGGGTCAAACTTACCATCTGTTTGAAATTGAGGAATTTGTTGAATTCGTTTAACTAAACTCGCATCGCTGATTTTAAATCCAGCAGCATCAACTTCTTGACGTAATAATTCTGTTCGCACCATGTCTTGAATGACTTGCTGGCGCAAAATGTCGTCGTTTGGGTATTGCTGCTGATAGTTTGCTCCAAGAATCGATTGCAACATTTGTTTGCGTTCTTGAACACGTTGATTTAGTTGTGGTTGCGTAATCTCTGTGCCGTTAACATTAGCAACCGGCAAACCTGCACCACCGCCAAAATATTCTTGAATGCCCCAAAGTGCAAAAGATAAGATCAATAAACCTATAATGATGTAAGCCACCCAGCTGCTGGCTCTATCTCTAATATCTTGAAGCATGTTATTTATCTATCCAGAATTTTTTATTTAGCAGTTATAAAATATTCGGTTATCTAATGTTAGCTAACCGAATATTTGGTTCGTAATCTTTCTCTCTTTTTATACTGCTTAACTGTTAAGCTTTTTTATGCATCTTTCACGCATAAATCAAGGGTCGCTATTTATTTTTGGGAATAAATGGCGGAGTGGACGGGATTCGAACCCGCGACCCCCGGCGTGACAGGCCGGTATTCTAACCAGCTGAACTACCACTCCGACATACTTGGTGGGTGCTGAGGGATTCGAACCCCCGACATCCGCCTTGTAAGGGCGACGCTCTACCAGCTGAGCTAAGCACCCCAAAAGGCGCGCTAGTTTACGGCATCCTTCAAGCCTTTGCCAGCCTTGAAACTAGGCACATTTGAGGCTTTGATTTGGATGGTTTCACCAGTACGGGGATTGCGACCAGCACGCGCTGCACGCGCCTTCACCTGGAAGGTACCAAAACCCACAAGTGAGACTGAGTCACCACCCTTGAGTGCCGCTGTGATGGAATCTATTACGGCGTCTAATGCTCGAGCGCCATCTGCTTTAGAAATACCTGCCGCGTCTGCTACGGCATCTGCAAGTTCCGATTTATTCATTGAGCCATGCTCCCCTATATAGGTTGATACAACCATTTCGGGTTGTACGTTGAAATAAATATTTGAGACAAATGTTCGCGAATCTCTGTATTACCACACGAGATAAGTTGAAAAGGCATTGTAGGTCGTCGTTTTTGATGATCGCGTAGTGTTATAGATCATTGAACGCAAGTGTTATACCAAGCGCTTCCGAAGCAAGTCAACCAAGGAAACGCCTTTATTTACAACAAATTTGCTTGTCTATTCGCGATGAATGTGTACTTAGTGAGCTTGGACAGGCTTGTTTTTTGCGCCGCTTTTCTTACGTTTTGCCTGTAAGTTATCCACCGTGTCGGCGTCATCAAGTGGTTCTGGCATCTTTACGAGCGCTACTTGAAGTACTTCATCAATCCACTGAACTGGAATGATTTCAAGCTTTTGCTTGATATTCTTCGGAATCTCACTTAGATCTTTTTCGTTTTCTTTAGGGATCAACACGGTTTTAATTTCACCGCGGTGAGCGGCCAAAAGTTTCTCTTTCAAGCCTCCTATTGGAAGCACTTCTCCACGTAATGTGATCTCTCCTGTCATGGCGACATCTGCTCGAACAGGGATCTTCGTTAATGAAGAAACAATGGCCGTGGTCATGCCAACACCGGCACTCGGCCCATCTTTCTTCACTGCACCCTCTGGTACGTGAATGTGAATATCCGCTTTTTCATAGAAATCTTGATCAATACCTAGCACAGAGGAACGACTACGTACCACTGTATGTGCCACCTGTATGGACTCTTGCATTACATCTTCTAACTGGCCGGTACGACTAGTCTTACCTTTACCAGGCACGACGACTGCTTCAATGGTGAGCAATTCACCACCTACTTCCGTCCAAGCTAAGCCAGTTACTTGACCAATTTGATCATTGTCTTCCGCTAAACCATAGCGGTGACGTTTCACACCAAGATAGTCTTCTAAGCTATCAGGTGTGACCGTGATTTTTTCACTTTTCTTGTCTTTGCTAAGAATTAGTTTTTTCACTACCTTACGACAAACTTTTGAGATTTCACGCTCAAGGTTACGCACACCCGCTTCGCGTGTGTAATAACGAATGATATTAACAATTGTATCTTCAGGAATATCAATTTCATCGTCTTTAAGACCATTGGCCTTTAACGTTTTAGGTACGAGATATTTAATCGCAATATTTTTCTTCTCATCTTCTGTATAACCAGGAAGACGAATCACTTCCATACGATCTAATAACGGACCAGGGATATTTAAGGTATTTGCTGTGGCAACAAACATGACGTCAGATAAATCGTAATCTACTTCTAGATAGTGATCAGCAAACGTATGGTTTTGTTCAGGATCAAGCACTTCTAGCATTGCTGATGCAGGATCACCACGAAAATCCATCGCCATCTTGTCGATTTCATCTAATAAAAATAATGGATTGCGCACTTCTACTTTGGAAAGATTCTGAATGATCTTACCCGGCAGTGAACCAATATAGGTTCTGCGGTGACCACGTATTTCAGCTTCATCACGCACACCTCCAAGTGACATACGCGAGAATTTACGGTTTGTAGCACGTGCAATTGATTTACCAATTGATGTTTTACCAACACCTGGTGGACCCACTAAACAAAGAATGGGGCCTTTAGATTTTTTAACACGCTGTTGTACAGCTAAATATTCAAGAATACGCTCTTTAACTTTTTCCAGACCATAGTGATCGTCTTCTAAAATCTCTTCAGCTTTGGCAAGATCGTTTCGCACCTTTGACTTTTTCTTCCAAGGCACACTTACAAGCCAATCAATATAATTTCTAACTACCGTTGCCTCGGCTGACATCGGCGACATCATTTTTAACTTATTCAGTTCAGTATCGGCTTTTTCTTTTGCCTCTTTTGACATGCCTGCTTTTTCGATCTTGTTTGCAAGCTCGTCGACTTCATTTGGTGCTTCTTCAAGCTCACCCAATTCTTTTTGGATGGCTTTCATTTGCTCATTCAAATAGTACTCACGCTGTGATTTCTCCATTTGCTGTTTAACACGGCCACGAATACGCTTTTCAATTTGTAAAACGTCAAGTTCACCTTCAATTAAACTTATTAAATGTTCTAAACGAAGTTGTACGGTGCGAATCTCTAACACATGTTGTTTTTCATCTAGCTTTAATGACATATGTGCAGCAATCGTGTCGGCTAAACGCGAAGGCTCATCTATACCTGCCAATGAAGTTAATACTTCTGGCGGGACTTTTTTATTTAGTTTTACATACTGTTCAAATAAGTTCGTTACTGAACGTGCCAAAACCTCAAGCTCTTTTTCATCTTCGCTTTCATCACTTTCAATTAATGAAATTTCTGCGCTAAAGAAATCTTGGCCTTCTATATATTTTGTTACTTCGGCACGCTCTACTCCCTCTACTAACACTTTGATTGTTCCGTCAGGAAGTTTTAGTAATTGCAAAATGGTTGAAAGCGTTCCGATTTTATGTATCTCAGCCACTTGTGGGTCATCTATTTCAGCACCGGTTTGTGCAACCAATAAAATCTGTTTGTTATCAGCCATTGCTGCATCTAGTGCTTGAATCGATTTTTCTCGACCGACAAATAAAGGAATCACCATGTGCGGATACACCACAACATCACGTAGCGGTAGCACGGGTACTGCCTGATTAGACTCGTCTTTGATTTCCTTAGGTGTTGATTCTTCGCTCATAAACTTTGCTTACCTACTGTGATGGTGCTTGATGATTAAATCAGTTACTTAGGGTAATGTGGAAATTGGCTGATGCCTCAAAATATGGGGATATTTTGCTGCTAATTCAAGGGCATTTACCCTGACGGTATGTATTATTGAGCCCAATTGGGCATTTTTGTTCAAAAAACAACCGATTAGTCGTCAGATGCAGCTTTTTCGTACTCGGTGCCTTCGTAAATGAGGTATGGCTTGGAATCACCCACAATTACACCTTCATCAACAACGACTTTGCTGATGCAATCTTGAGATGGCAAATCATACATCGTGTCGAGGAGTACATTTTCTAGTATCGTGCGCAAACCACGTGCACCCGTTTTACGATCCATTGCTTTACGAGCAACTGCATAGAGCGCATTTTCACGAAACTCGATATCAACGCCTTCCATTTCAAACAAGCGTTTGTATTGTTTTGTTATCGCATTCTTAGGTTCTGTAAGAATTCGAACAAGCGCTTCTTCATTCAATTCTTCTAATGTTGCTACAACTGGTAAACGCCCTACAAATTCAGGAATCAGTCCGTAGCGAATTAAATCTTCCGGCTCAACGTTATGCAAAATCTCGCCAATATTTTCCGTATCATCTTTACTGCGCACTTCTGCTGCAAATCCGATACCACCTTTTTCCGTGCGATCACGTATAACTTTGTCTAAGCCTGCAAATGCACCACCACAAATAAATAAAATATTGCTCGTGTCGACTTGCAAAAATTCTTGTTGCGGATGTTTTCGTCCACCTTGCGGAGGAACAGATGCAATGGTGCCTTCAATTAATTTGAGTAAGGCTTGCTGAACACCTTCACCCGAAACATCACGTGTAATGGATGGATTATCTGACTTGCGTGATATCTTGTCGATTTCATCGATATACACAATACCAGTTTGTGCTTTATCAACATCGTAATCACATTTTTGCAAAAGCTTTTGAATTATGTTTTCTACATCTTCACCAACATAACCAGCTTCAGTCAGCGTTGTAGCATCTGCAATCGTAAATGGAACATTCAGTAAACGCGCTAATGTTTCTGCGAGTAATGTTTTACCAGAGCCAGTTGGCCCAACTAGAAGAATATTACTTTTAGCAAGCTCCACTGCATTTTTGCTAGACATCTTTGCATCTAAACGTTTGTAGTGGTTATAAACCGCAACGGATAAAACTTTTTTTGCGCGATCCTGGCCGATTACATATTCATCCAGAATGCCGTTGATTTCTACTGGCTTAGGTAGCTTCGTAGTGCCGGTGGGAGACTGATCTTGCATCTCCTCACGTATGATGTCGTTACATAGCTCTACGCATTCATCACATATAAATACTGATGGGCCGGCTATAAGTTTGCGAACCTCGTGCTGACTTTTGCCACAAAATGAGCAATACAGCAGTTTGCCGCTCTCCTGATCCTTGGTTGTTATGTCGTCACTCATCGAAGTAATTCGCACACCAAATGATGCGCTTTAAATGCTGATATCTTAAATAAGATTGTTGTGGAAATACTGCTTATCTATCGCGATAAACCCTCTAGTTGTAGTAACTATACGCCTATTTCTTGGGATGTGCAGTGCCTAGTCGACAGACTTATGAGTAATATTTGAGCAATTTGCAACTCACTGATTGCGAGTTGATTCATATTTGTGCAATTGCATCAAAACCATAATTTTTTGACGCTTTTTGGTGCTCAGTCCGATGGTTTTTCTTTGCGCTTGTCCAGTACCTCGTCAATGAGCCCATATTCCTTGGCAGTGTCGCTATCCATGAAATTGTCACGTTCCGTATCTTCTGCAATACGCTCAACCGACTGGCTCGTATGTTTTGCGAGGATGTTATTGAGTTCTTCGCGTATTTTTAAAATTTCGCGCGCATGAATATCAATATCCGTTGCTTGGCCTTGAAAGCCACCAAGTGGTTGATGAATCATCACTCTGGAATGCGGTAATGCATAGCGTTTGCCGGTGGCGCCACCCGCTAATAATAATGCGCCCATACTCGCCGCCTGACCAATACAAAGTGTACTGATGTCTGGGTTGGTAAATTGCATGGTGTCGTAAATAGCCATGCCAGCAGTTACCGAACCACCGGGTGAATTGATATAAACCGAAATATCTTTATCAGGATTCTCTGATTCCAAAAATAATAATTGCGCAACCACTAAATTTGCCATTTGATCTTCAATAGGGCCAACAATAAAAATCACACGCTCTTTTAACAGACGTGAATAAATATCATAGGCACGTTCACCTCGTGCAGATTGCTCCACCACCATGGGCACGAGATTTAAGCCTTGAGTATGCAACGCGCTATCTTGTGTTTTAGAGTTCGACATATCGATCACCTACAAATTGATTAAATTTAAGTCTGTTTATTTACAAATTCATCAAAGCTGAAATTTTTTGCTTTTGTTTTAGCTTTACTCATAACATATTCTACCACTTGTTCTTCCATTACCATCATCTCAACATTCGCCATTGCTTCACGATTATTGCGATAATATTGCATCACTTCATCTGGCTGTCCATAACCTGCTGAGATTGTGTGCAGTTGCTGAGCAACTTTATCCTGGTCTAGTTTAATCTCGTTTTTATGGATAATCTCGCTAACTAACAATCCAAGTGAAATACGTTTTTTAGCTTCTTCAGCAAACAAATCATCTGGCAAAATATCTTCTGGGGTTTTTGACTCATCTGTCATTTGCATATTGTTCAGCATTTGCTGTCGCAGGCTCTGAATTTCCTGTTGTACTAATGCA